>DASZOE010000552.1:0-4771 GCA_035550945.1 Acidimicrobiales bacterium | reverse complement strand
GTCGGCGTGTACCCCATCCCCGCCGACGTCGTCAGCCCGATCTCAGCTCCGAGCGCAGGTCGGCCTCGGCCCGGCGCATGGCCTCGCGGCCCTCGGCCAGGGCCGAACGCACGTCCTCCCGCAACCCGTGCAGCGACCGGGCGACGGTGTCGGCCACCTGCTCCGGGCGGTAACGGGCGAGGGTCTGGCGCAGGGCCCGGTACATCCAGAGGGACGTGGCGAACCCGATGGCCATGCCGACGGTGAGCCAGAACACGCGCTTGAACACGTCTACGACTTCTTCTCGGCCTTGTTCTTGCGCAGGGCGCGGAAGGCGTGGGCGCTGCCCCGGCCGAAGGCCATGGCCTTGACCAGGGGGGCAGAGAAGGCGCGGTTGGCCAGGCGCGTGGCCGAGTCCACGGTGCCCGAGATGCTGTCGGCCCGCTCGAGGATGGTGTCGACCTTGCCCAGCTCGTCGGACGCCTGGCGCACGGCGGTGTGCACGTCGGTGAGCAGCGGCACGGCCTTGCGCCTGAACTCCTCCACCGCACCCCGCACCTCGGTGAGGGTGCGGATGAGGACACCGAGGGTCAGGAGCAGGCCCACGACGCCGATGGCCAGGGCGACGGCGGCGACGACCGCGGCGATCTCCGCTGCGCTCACGCCGGCGCCCCTCGGGCAACGCTCATGAGCGCTCGTTCCGTCGCATGCGTTCGCCGATCTCCTCCTCGGCGCCGTGCGCCGACGGCTCGTAGTAGACGTTGCCCGCCACCTCGGGCGGCCGGTACTGCTGGGGGACCCATCCCCGGGGATCGTCGTGAGGATACTCGTAGCCCACTCCGTGGCCGAGCCGGCTGGCCGCCCGGTAGGAGGCGTCGCGGAGGTGGGCGGGCACCGCGCCGGCGGGGCGCTCGACGACGTCGGACCGGGCCCGGCCGAGCGCCGCCGTCACCCGGTTCGACTTGGGCGCGGTGGCCAGGTAGACGACGGCGTGGGCGAGGTTGAGCTGCGCCTCGGGCAGTCCCACGAACTCCACCGCCCGGGCCGCGGCGTCGGCGACGAGAAGGGCGGTGGGATCGGCCATCCCGACGTCCTCGGAGGCGAGGATCACCATCCGCCGGGCGATGAACCGGGCGTCCTCCCCGGCTTCGAGCATGCGGGCCAGCCAGTACAGCCCGGCGTCGGGGTCGGAGCCCCGAAGCGACTTGATGAAGGCCGATATCACGTCGTAGTGCTCGTCCCGCTCGTAGCGCAGGGCGCGCGCCGAGAGGGCAGCCTCGGCGTCGGCCAGGGTCACGGCCGGACGCCCGTCGGGGTCGTCGCCGCTCCGGGCCCGGGCGAGAGCGACGGCCACCTCGAGAGCGTTGAGGGCCACGCGCCCGTCGCCGTCGGCCCGGCCGACCAGGTGGTCGAGGGCGTCGCCGTCGGCGGTCGCGTCCTCGGCGACCAAGCCCCGGCCGAGAAGCGTACGCACCGCGTCGGGTCCGAGCGGCTCCAGGCGGAAGAGGCTCGACCGGGAGAGAAGTGGGGCGTTGACCTCGAAGTAGGGGTTCTCCGTGGTGGCCCCCACCAGGACGAGAACGCCCTCCTCGACCCACGGCAGGAGGACGTCCTGCTGGGCCCGGTTGAACCGGTGCACCTCGTCGAGGAAGAGGATCGTTCCCTGGCCCTGCTCGGCGAGCCGGCGGCGGGCCCGCGCCACCACCTCCCTGACGTCCTTCACGCCGGCGCTGACGGCCGACAGCGTCTCGAAGGCCTTGGCCGTCACCCCGGCGATGAGCCGGGCCAGGGTCGTCTTGCCCGTCCCCGGCGGGCCCCAGAGGATCACCGACGACAGGCGGTCGGCCTCGATGAGCCCCCGGAGCGGTCGGCCCGGGCCGAGGAGGTGCTCCTGGCCGACCATCTCGGCCAGCGTCGACGGCCGCAGGCGGGCGGCGAGCGGCGCTTGACGGGCCAGCCTCTCCTGGAGCGCGCTGCCGAAGAGGTCCTCGCCGGCAGGGGTCACCATCCGGGGACGCTATCGCCCGGTCCCGCCCCGTTCAGGCGGTGGCGGGCGTCAGGTCAGGCGGACCGACTCGGCGATCACGTCCAGCGCCGGGTCACGGCCCGTGAGGGTGAGGATGAACACCTTGTCGCCGCTGATGGCGTAGTACTGCACCTGGTCGACGATCGTGTCCGGCGTTATCGGAGAGCGAATCGCCAGCTTGACCGCCGGCGCCCCGCCGAGGGTTGTGCGTTCCTGGCTCTGAACGGTTGCCCCCCGGCGACGGAGCTCGGCGATGGCCGGTTCCGGGATCTCGTCGAGCGTGACTCCCCGAGCGGCCTCCACGAGGAGGTTGACGCTCGACGAACTCTCGGGGTTCAGGGCGAACACCTCTGCCTTGTTGATGAGGGTCATGGCCGCATAGAGGACGTCGGCCAGCCCGGGGTTCTGCTCCCGCACGGCGTCCGCCTGCTGTTGGAGGAGCTCGGCGTTGCGGGGAACCTCCCAGTCCTCGGGGATAGCCATGGCGAACCCCGTCTCGGCGTCAGCGAACTCGACGTAGCCGCTCGGCACGGTCGTGCTGCCGCCGGGGCCGGCCCGCCCTCGTTTCTCTTCGGGACCCGATCCTCCGCAACCGACCGGACCGGTGATCACCGCTAGGAGCACCACGGCGACCATCCACCGCCTGGTCACCGGGGCCCGGCCGTCGTTCCTTTGGCTGAAGGCGCGTCCGTCGTTCCGGCGCTGTCAGGGACGACGCGGAGGCCGAGCTCGTCCAGCTGGACGGGCGCGAGCGGCCCCGGGGCGCCGGTGAGGGGATCGGCGCCCGACTGGGTCTTGGGGAAGGCGATCACCTCACGGATGTTGTCCTCGCCGGCGAGCAGCGCAACCAGGCGGTCGACCCCGAAGGCGAAGCCGGCGTGGGGCGGGGCGCCGTGCCGGAACGCCTCGAGCAGGAACCCGAAGCGGGCCTGCGCCGCCTGGGCCTCGATACCGAGGAGATCGAAGATGCGCTGCTGCACGTCGGAGCGGTGGATGCGGACGCTCCCCGAGCCCAGCTCCCACCCGTTGAGGACCAGGTCATAGGCCTGGGAGCGGACGGCCAGCGGGTCGCGGTCGAGCAGCTCCAGGTCGTCGGGATGGGGCATGGTGAAGGGATGGTGGGCGGGGACGAGCCGGCCGTCGGCGTCGATGCCCTCGAAGAGCGGGAAGTCGGTGATCCACACGAACCGCAGCCCGCCCGCGGAGACCGGCGGTCGGCCCAGGTCCAGGCGCAGCAGGCCCAGCGTCCGGTTCACCACCGGACCCTCGCCGGCGACGACCAGGAGCAGGTCACCGGCGGTCGCGGCGAGGGCGGCCACCAGTCCGGAGGCCTCCTCTGGGGTCAGGAACTTGGCCACCGGCGAGTCGAGGGCGCCCTCGGGCCCGACCCGCGCCCAGACCAGGCCGGCGGCGCCCGCCGCCTTGGCCCGGTCGGTGAGGCGGTCGAGGGCGGCACGGGTGGTGTCTCCGCCACCGGTGACGCAGATGCCCTTGACCGCAGGTGCCTGGAAGGCCCGGAACGCGGTCGACGAGAAGAGGGGCTCGAGGTCGGTGAGCTCCATCCCGAAGCGGATGTCGGGCTTGTCCGTGCCGTAGCGCTCCTGGGCCTCGCGCCACGACATGAGGGGGATCGGCGGGACGGGGAGGGAGACGTCGGCCAGCCCCGACGCCGCCGCCGCGTCCGTCGCGGCCAGGACCACGCCCGAGATCAGGTCGATCACCTCGTCGGCGCCGACGAACGACGCCTCGGCGTCGAGCTGGGTGAACTCGAACTGGCGGTCGGCCCGCGGGTCCTCGTCGCGGAGGCAGCGGGCCAGCTGGAAGTACCGGTCGGTGCCCGCCACCATCAGCAGCTGCTTGAAGAGCTGCGGGCTCTGGGGCAGGGCGTAGAAGCAGCCGGGCTGCAGGCGGGAGGGGACGACGAAGTCCCGCGCCCCCTCGGGCGTCGACGCCACGAGGAGCGGCGTCTCCACCTCGACGAAACCCTCGGCGACCATGGCGGCGCGGATGGCGGCGTTCACCGTCGAGCGCAGCCGGAGCCGGCGCTGCATGAGGGGGCGGCGCAGGTCGACGTAGCGGTGGCGGAGGCGCAGGACCTCCTCGGCGTCCACCCTGTCGGCGACGGGGAAGGGCGGCGGTGAGGACGCAGCGAGCACCTCCACCTCGCAGTCCCCCACCTCGACCTCGCCGGTGGCGAGGGCCGGGTTGACGGTGCCCTCGGGCCGGTCGCGGACGGTGCCGGTGACCCGCAGGACGTACTCCGAGCGGAGGTCGTGGGCGCCGTCGACCACGCACTGGACTACCCCGGTGTGGTCCCGGAGGTCGACGAAGGCCAGGTGCTCGCCGTGCTCTCGGCGGCGGTCGACCCAGCCGCAGAGGCTCACCCGGGTGCCGGCGTCGCCGGGACGGAGGGCGCCGCACCAGTGGGTGCGCAGGCCCCGCGCCGGCGGCAGCGGAGCCTCGCTCATGTGAGCTTCTTGCGCACGTGGGCGACCACGTCGGCCCGGTCGACGGTCTGCTGGTCGCCCCCCTCGAGGTCGCGCACCGTCACCGTGCCCGCGGCCCGCTCCTGCTCCCCCACCACCCGGGCCACGCGGGCGCCCGACCGGTCGGCCGCCCGGAACTGGGCCTTCATGGAGCGGTCGTCGAAGGCCCGGTCGCAGACGAACCCGGCGGCCCGCAGCTCGAAGGTGAGGAACAGGGCGTCGCTGCCCCCGGCGGTGTCGACGACGCACACGTCGACCGCGCTCTCCGGCGCCGGGACGG
>DASZOE010000551.1:0-3108 GCA_035550945.1 Acidimicrobiales bacterium | reverse complement strand
GCGGCCATCCGCGACCCGGCGACGCCGGAGTCCGCCCTGGGGGACCTGGGCCAGGAGCAGCAGAGCCTGTACCGGGTGCTGCTCGCCCGTCCCGAGTGGCAGGCGGCCGCCCTCGACGCCGCGCCCGCCGATTTGCGCCCGGCGGTGGAGGCCAACCTGACCGCCGGCGCCGAGCTGGCTCGGCTCAACCCCCCGCCGAAGCCGCAGCCCCCGGCCTGGCGCATCGTTCCCCCCGCTCCGGCGGCCGAGCTGTTGGGCTACTACCGGTCGGCGGAGGCCAGCATGGGCGTCCCGTGGCAGTACCTGGCCGCCATCCACCTGGTGGAGACGAGGATGGGCCGCATCCGGGGCGACAGCGTGGCCGGCGCCCGGGGCCCGATGCAGTTCCTGCCGTCCACCTGGGCGAGCTACGGGGGCGGAGGCGACATCAACTCCAACGCCGACTCCATCCTCGCCGCCGCCCGCCTGCTGAAGGCCCGGGGGGCGCCGACCCGCATGGGCGCGGCCCTGTACGGCTACAACCCCAGCCAGCTCTACGTGAACGCGGTGACCGCCTACGCCCGGGTGATGGCCGACGACGAGCGCACCTACCACGCCTACCACGGCTGGCAGGTGTACTACGGCGACCGCCTCCTCCCGGAGGGCTTCGTCGGCTGAGGCCCCCGTACCAGCCGTTCTTGTCGCGATTGCGGCCCTATTTGGGCCGGAACGGCGCCAAGAACCTGATGGAGGACGTCGGCAACCCGCTCGGGACGTCGAACGACGTTGTCCCATGTGAAGCGCAGCACGGTCCAGCCGGCCGCGACCAGGTCGTTCTGGCGGGCCCTGTCGCGGCCGAAGGCCGCGAGCGACGAGTGGGACTCGTAACCGTCGACCTCGACCGCCAACCTTTGGCCGGGATAGGCGAAGTCGACGCGTCCGACCAGCCGTTCGCCCACCCGAACCTCGTGCTGGGTGACGGGCGAGGGCAGCGAGTGCGCGCCCAGCAGGCGCAGCAGGCGCTGCTCGAGGACGGACTCGGTAACGCGGGCGGCGTCGGAACGCTCCTCGAGCAGCGCCCGCAGCACGCCGGCGCCCCGGCGTCCGCGGCGGGCGACCGCTGCGAGGGCGACGCGCAGTCCCGCGACCGACACCAAGCGACGGCCGAGAGCACTCTCCAGGGCGGCCTCCACCTTCCATACCGGGGCCACCGCTCCGAGGTCGAGGATCGTCCTCGCCGGGTCGGTGACCGGAATGCCGGCTCTGACCACGGCCTTGGTCAGGTCGAGGTCGGTCGAGCGATGGACGATCACGCCGGGGAGACGGTGACACCGCGGTCGGCTCACCGAGAGCTCGAGCCACCCGGGACCGATCCCGTCCAGGTCCCAGAGGGCGGCCGCCGACCGATGAGAGGCCACCGCCTCGGGGCCAGCCGCCAGACACGCGGCCAAGAGGTCCTGTCGCCACGACCGAGGCGCACCGGCCGCCCGGTAGACGCCTTGAAGCGAGCGCTGCCAGCGCCCCAGCTCCACGCGCCTGCGCGCACCCCGGGCCGAGAGTCCCGCGGCGCGGGCCTGTTCGAGCGTGACCAGCCCGTCCTGGGTGCGGGCGATCCCGTCGGTGACGCGTTCCATGCTCGCCATCACAGCAGGCGGGTACGACAAGGACCCCGGGCCGGGTTCTTGGCGCGATTCCGGCCCCATGAGGGCCGTCAGCGCGACAAGAACGGGGAGAGCGAGGCCAGAAGGGCTCGAAAGGCCCGGCCGCGGTGCGAGACGTCGTCCTTCTCGGCGCGCGTCATCTCCGCGAAGGTGCGGCCGTCGCCGCCGGCGGGGACGAAGACGGGGTCGTAGCCGAACCCGTTCGTGCCTCGGGGGCGGCGCGCGATCTCCCCCTCGACCGTGCCCTCGGCGACGACCTCGCGGCCGTCGGGAAAGCGAGCAAGGGCCACCGTGCGGAAGCGGGCCCGGCGGTCGGCCACCCCCTCGAGCTCCGAGAGGAGCTTGGCCACGTTGTCGCCATAGCTCGCCCCCGGGCCCGCGTAGCGGGCTGCCGACACGCCGGGCCGCCCGCCGAGGGCGTCCACCTCGAGGCCGGTGTCGTCGGCCACCGCCACCTCGCCGGTGGCGTCGGCGACGGCCGCGGCCTTGAGGCGGGCGTTCCCCTCGAGGGTGTCGGCCGTCTCGTCGACGTCGGGCACCTCGGGAGGCCGGGGCACCACGTCGAAGCCGGGCAGCATCGCCGCGATCTCGACGGCCTTGTCGAGGTTGGCCGTCGCCAGGACCAGCCTCACGCCGTGCCGCGCGTCCTGGGCGGCGCGGCCAGGACCTCGGCCTGCAGGTCCAGCAGGCCGGCGATGCCGTGCTCGGCCAGCTCGAGGAGGTCGTCGAGCTCGGCCCGGGTGAACGGAAGGCCCTCGGCCGTCCCCTGGACCTCCACGAAGCGGCCCTCGGAGGTCATGACCACGTTCATGTCCACCTCGGCCCGCACGTCCTCGGAGTAGTCGAGGTCGAGGAGGGCGATGGCGTCGACGACGCCGACCGACACCGCGGCGCACGCAGTGGGCATCGGATGGGTACCCATCCGCCCGGCCCGTACCAGGCGGCTGAAGGCGTCGTGGGCCGCGACGTACGCCCCGCAGATCGACGCCGTACGCGTGCCGCCGTCGGCTTGCAGGACGTCGCAGTCGACGATGACCTGGCGCTCGCCGACGAGGGCCAGGTCGGTCACGGCCCGCAGCGAGCGGCCGATGAGGCGCTGGATCTCCTGCGTCCGCCCCGACGGCTTGCCGCGGTTGACCTCGCGGTCGGTGCGCTCGCTGGTCGACCCCGGCAGCATCGAGTACTCGGCCGTCACCCAGCCCGTGCCCTTGCCCCGCATCCACGGCGGCACCCGTTCCTCCACCGAGGCCGTGCACAGGACCCGCGTGCGGCCCATGCTGACCAGCACCGAGCCGGCGGCGAACTCCGTGAAGTCCCGCTCGAACCCGACCGGGCGCAGATCGTCGGGCTGGCGGCCGTCGGCCCTCACACCTCGTACCTCCCGTTGACGGCGGCCACCGCCACCTCGCCGCCAAACGCCTCAGCACCCTCGGCCTGGCTGGCCGCGGGGTCCAGCGTGGGCCAGAGG
>DASZOE010000550.1:0-3173 GCA_035550945.1 Acidimicrobiales bacterium | reverse complement strand
GGCGCCCGGGCCAGCCGCATGGGCCACTGGGAGGCGCTGTCGCTGGGGGCGGGCATGAACGCCCGTGGCGCCATGGAGATCATCCTGGCCACCATCGGGTTGAGCGTCGGGGTGCTCACCCAGGACATGTACTCGATCATCGTCGTCACCGCCATCGTCACCTCGCTGATGGCCCCGCCCATCCTTCGGTGGACCCTGGGCAAGATCGAGATGGGCGAGGAGGAGCAGGAGCGGCTCGAGGCCGAGGACCGCGAGCGCGAGAGCTTCGTGGGCAACCTGAAGCGGGTCCTGCTCCCCACGACGGGTGGGGCGGCCTCCCGCCTGGCGGCCCGGCTCGTGGGCAAGCTCGTGGGGGGCCAGAACGTCGAGGTCACGGTCATCCACGTCCGTCCGGTGGGCGGCGCACCGGACGAGAAGACCGACGAGGAGGTGGACGCCGAGATGGAGGAGGTCGAGAGCCACCTCGACCTTCCCAGCTCGGAGGTGCGGCGGGTGGTGCGGGACGAGGAGGGAGCGCTCGGGCCCGTGGTGCTGGCCGAGGCCGATCGCGGCTACGACCTGCTCGTCATCGGTACCGTCGGCCAGCGGTCGCGGACCGGCGGCCCCACCTTCACCCAGGTCGTCGACGATGTCATCCAGGACGCCCCCTGCCCCGTTCTCGTGGTGCGGGCCACCACCGAGGACGCCGATCAGGAGGAGGGGGACGAGCGGGCCGAGGGCGCCGAGTCCCTCCACATCCATCGCGTCCTGCTCCCGGTGTTCGGGACCGAGGGCGACCGCCACGCCGCCGAGGTGAGCTTCGCCCTGGCCCGCGACCCCGACATGGTGGTCGACGTCGTGCACGTGGTGAAGGGCGGCGAGCGGCGGGCCCGGCTCAGCGACGATGAGGCGATCGAGGACGCGCGGGAGGTCGGCAAGGACCTCGTCGGCAAGATCGCCGATCTGGGCCACACCTTGGGCGCCACCGTGCACACCGACGTGATCATCGCCGACCACGACGAAGAGGCCATCGTGGAGCGGGCGGGGACGCACGTCGACCTCGTCGTGATGGCCGGCAGTCACGCCGGGCTGAGCCAGCGGGCCTTCTTCGGGCACACCGTGGACTACGTGGTGCGCAACGCCCCGTGCCCGGTCGTGGTGATCGCGACCCCGTAGCCGGCCGGCCGCGCCCGGCTCGGCGTCGTCAGCCCGACGTCGCGGCCAACCGCTCCCGGACCTGGCGCTTGAGCCGGGTGAGGATGGCGTTCATCCCCCGCAGGCGCAGCGAGGAGATCACCTCGGCCAGGCCCATCCGGGAGTAGAAGTCGTTGGGCGTGGCCAGGACGGTCTCGGCCGGGGCCCCGTTCAGGCCGCTGTAGAGGATGCCGGCGAAGCCCCGGGTGGTGGGCGACTCGGCGGGGACGTCGAAGTGCAGCGTGATCCGCCCGTCGTCGTCGAGCTCGGTGAGCAGGAAGAAGGGGGTCTGGCACTCCGGCACCTGCTCCATGAGCTCGCGGTGGCCGGCCAGCTCGGGCGGGAGGGGCGGCACCTTGCGGGAGTACTCGAGCAGGGCCTGGGCCCGGAGCTCCCGCGGCGCGCCGGCGAAGAGGTCGACGATGCGCTCGAGCTCGGGTGCGGTGGCGCTCACGCGCGCCATTGTCCCATGTCGGGCGGATCGGCAAACACGAATCGTGACTCCGACGGTCGGGAATTGGGCCTAGGCTGGGGAGGCACACGAGACAGGGAGGTATCTCATGCCCGTCGCGCCCGACCCCGCGCCCGAGCTGCAGCAGTACGCCAACCCGGAGCGACTGGTCACCACCGACTGGCTCGCCGAGCACCTCGAGGACCCGGAAGTCGTCATCGTCGAGTCCGACGAGGACGTCCTGCTCTACGACACCGGTCACATCCCGGGGGCCATCAAGGTCGACTGGCACCTCGACCTGAACGACCCCGTCACCCGCGACTACGTCGACGGCGAGGGCTTCGCCCGCCTGTGCTCCAAGAACGGCATCAGCCGGGACCACACCGTCGTCTTCTACGGCGACAACTTCAACTGGTGGGCGGCCTACGCCCTCTGGGTGTTCACCCTCTTCGACCACCCCGACGTCCGCCTCCTCAACGGCGGGCGCATGAAGTGGGTCCAGGAGGGGCGGCCCATGACCACCGACGTCCCCAGCCGGCCCCAGAGCGACTACCCCGTCGTGCAGCGGGACGACTCGCCCATCCGCGCCTTCCGCGAGGACGTGTCGCTCCACCTGGGCAGCCAGGGGAAGCTGGTCGACGTCCGCTCGCCGGGCGAGTACTCCGGTGAGCTGCTGCACATGCCCGACTATCCCCAGGAGGGCGCCCTGCGCGGCGGCCACATCCCGGGCGCGGCCTCCAAGCCCTGGAAGAGCGCGGCCAACGACGACGGCACGTTCAAGGGTGCCGACGACCTGCGCAACATCTACGGGAAGGAGCTGGGCCTCGGCGAGGGCGACGACGTCATCGTCTACTGCCGCATCGGCGAGCGCTCGAGCCACACCTGGTTCGTCCTCCACCACCTGCTCGGGTTCCCGACGGTGCGGAACTACGACGGCTCCTGGACCGAGTGGGGCAACCTCGTGCGGGCCCCGATCGAGCGCTAGAGCGGTTCTGGGACGCTGAGGCGCGGCAACGGCGCCTCAGCGTCCCGGTTCGTCAGGGGGTGGGCAGCACCACCGTCTTGAGGACGGTGCACTCGTCGATCGAGTAGCCGAGGCCCTCCCGGCCGACGCCGGAGTCGGGCTTGCGGCCCCCGAAGGGGAAGTGGCCGACTCCGTGGACGGGGGCGTCGTTGACGTGGACCTGCCCGACCTCCAGGGCGCGGGCCACCTTCCACGCCGAGTCCAGGCTGGTCGTGAAGACGCAGGAGTCGAGGCCGTAGCGGGACCGGTTGGCCACGTCCAGGGCCTCGTCGACGTCGGCCACCCGCACCACGGGCAGCACCGGGCCGAAGGTCTCCTCCCACACGATCTCGGCCTCGAGGGAGACGTTGGCCAGGACGGTGGGCTGGTGGTAGGCGTCCTCGTGCTCCCCGCCGGCGACCACCTCCGCGCCCCGCTCGACGGCGTCGGCCACCAGGCTGGCGACCCGCTCGGCCACCGAGGCCTTCACCAGAGGTCCGAGCTTGACGCCCTCGGCCCGGGGGTCGCCGGCGCCCCACGCCCCTG
>DASZOE010000549.1:0-10600 GCA_035550945.1 Acidimicrobiales bacterium | reverse complement strand
GGTCGGCAGGCCCATGTCGTCGTGGGCGACGTTGCCGGCGAGCACGAGGAGGTCCGCCCAGGAGAGCTTGCGGCCGTACTTCTGCTTGATCGGCCAGAGCAGCCGGCGCGCCCTGTCGAGGTTCGCGTTGTCCGGCCAGCTGTTGAGCGGCGCGAAGCGCTGAGCGCCGCTGCCGCCGCCCCCGCGGCCGTCGGCGATGCGGTACGTGCCCGCCGCGTGCCAGGTCATCCGGATGAAGAGCGGCCCGTAGTGGCCGTAGTCGGCCGGCCACCAGTCCTGCGACGTCGTCATCACCTCGATGAGGTCCCGCTTCAGCGCGTCGAGGTCGAGGGTCTTGAACTCCTCCGCGTAGTCGAAGTCCTCTTCCAGCGGGTTGGACCGGGGCGAGTGCTGGTGGAGAACCTGCAGGTCGGGCTGATTCGGCCACCAGTCCCGGTTCGTCCGGGGCCGAGTCGACGTGGGAGTCGGGGCGGGGATTGCCGGGTTCTCGCTTTCGCTGCTGCTCTCAGACACGGCCTTCCTGTCAGTCACGTCCTTCTCCTCTCGCGCTGTTTCCTTCTGATGGCATTGCTCGAGTTGCCGCGACACACTCGGGGCATCGGCCCCAGTAGACGACCTCGGCTTCGTCGATCTCGTAGCCCGAGTCGTCGGCGGCCGTCAGGCAGGGGGTGTCACCGGCGGCACAGTCGACGTCGACCATCCGGCTGCAGGTTCGGCAGACGAGGTGGTGGTGGTTGTCACCGACCCGATCCTCGTAGCGGGCCGGCGACCCGGCGGGCTGGATGCGCCGGAGGAGGCCCTTGTCGGTGAGGGCCGCGAGGGCGTCGTACACCGCCTGACGTGAGATGGCACCGATCTCGGCCCGTACGACCTTGTAGATGTCGTCGGCTGTACTGTGCGGTCCGTCGGACGCCGCCCGCAGAACGGCCAGGCGCTGGGGCGTGACCTGCAGACCGTGCCGGCGGAGAACGGCGTGGTCGTCGATGGACGTCTTGCTGGGCACGCCGGGAGCCTAACGTCAAAGCTGGAGTGAGTCTGAATCCAGCTGGACACCAGTTCCTGACTGCATCGTCATCCGGTCGTTCGCCCGGCCGGCGCGGCGGCCTCAGCGGCTGAGGGGTCTGTCGCTCCGTCCTTCGCCGAAGCTCCCGATGGCCACGATGGCGAGGGTCAGGCGGGGTGGGCGTCGAAGAGCTGGGCGACTCCCGTCAGGTCGAGCACCTGGCTGACCTGGCCCTGAGGACGGCGCAGGTACAGGTCACCGGCCGCCTCGCGGTAGCGCTTGAGGCCGCCCACCAGGATCCCCAACCCCACGGAGTCCACGTAGGCCAGGCCACCGAGGTCGATGACCAGCCGGCGAACGCCATCGTCGAACAGACCCAGCAGCCTCTCCCGGAAACCGGGAGCGGTGGCCATGTCGAGCTCCCCCTGAAGGGCGAGCGTGCACACCCCGTCCTCGTCCGCCACGTGCATCGACAGCTGCTGGCCACCCTCCATCGAGTCAGTAGCCTACGCCTCGCGAGCGCGTCACACCTCGCCCTGGGCCGTGCCCTCCGTGACAGTCTCGATCATGGAGAAATAGAAGTCGGGCCGATCCAGGATGCAGGCGTCGGAGGACGAATCGAAGGCGTCGGCTCAGCGGCACTGCTCCTCGTCCGACAGATATGGCAGAGCCATACGGCCGTACCAGTACCGCGGGTATGTGGCACCGGACCACCTCGGATGAGCAGCGCGGCGGCGGCCATGAGCACGACAACCCGAAATGACAGGGCTGTCGCTACCCCGACCAGTGAGCCCACCGGTGCACGTGCAACACGATCACCGGGCCACGCGGGGCCTGGCGGCGGTACGCCTCGTACTTGGCGACCAACCGCTCGACGGCCTCTTGGCGCGAAGGGCCCTCATGGATGGCTTGGGCCGTACCGTCGGCCCTCGCCCACCACAGGCGCGACCAGTCCTCCTCGTAGTGGTCCACGAGCACGCTGGCGGCAGGATGGGCTTCGATGTTCCGCAATCGCTGGAGGCTCGTCGTCGTCTTGGGCTTGTGGTCGACCGCGGTCACGATGGTGTCGCCGACCAGGGCGAAGGTGATGGGGACGACGTGGGGACGGCCGTCAGGGCGCACCGTGGCCAAGCGGGCGACCGCCGCCGCCCCCACACGCTCCCGGAGGTCCGCATCGAGAACGTCCATGCCCCTGGAAGCTAGGCGGTGCCAGCTGTGTAATGGTTCCGGCATGGACATCGGCATCGGAATTCCCAACACCGTTGCGGGCGCGACCGGCGCCCAGCTACTCGACTGGGCCCGACGGGCCGAGGCGACCGGGTTCTCGAGCCTGGCGACCATCGGGGCGGTGTCGTTCCCCGGGTACGAGGAGCTCACCGTCTTCGCCGCCGCCGGCGCCGTCACCGAGCGCATACGGTTCCTGCCCAACGTCATCGTCGCCCCGGCCAGGAGCACCGCCGAGCTGGCCAAGCAGGCGGCCACCGTGGATCAGCTGACCGGAGGGCGGCTCACCCTCGGTCTCGGCGTCGGATGGCGGGAGACGGACTACCGGCTGACGGGCCGTGACTTCCACGAGCGCGGCCGGCTCTTCGACGAGCAGCTCCGCGGCCTGCAGAGAGCGTGGGCAGGAGAGCCGCTCCGCCAGGGCACTGAACCGGTGGGTCCTCCTCCCGTGCAACAGCCCGGCCCGCCCCTCCTCATCGGGGGGACGGCCGACGCCAGCGTCGGGCGCGTCGTCGAGTTCGGCACGGGCTGGACGGCGGGAGGGCTGCCGCCCGACGTGGTGGCTCAGATGGCACAGAAGGTACGGACGGCGTGGACGGACGGGGGCCGCGAGGGGCGCGCCCGCGTCGTCGCCCTCGCCTACTTCTCCCTGGGCGACACACTCGAGGAGTCCCGGCGCTACCTCTTGGACTACTACCGCCCCGCGGGAGAGGAGATGGCCGAGATGGTCGCGGACAGCGCGCTCCGGTCTCCGGAGGCGATCAGGGGCGCCATCGAGGCGTACCGGGAAGCGGGCGCCGACGAGCTCATCCTCGATCCGACGATTCCGGATCCGGATCAGGTCGATCGTCTCGCCGAGGTGGTCCGCCAAGGCGTTGGGTGAGGGATGAGACCGAACCTGTACCGCGCCACCGACGACGGATGAAGGGCGTCTAGCGGTGATGTTGCCGGAGCCCGAGGACGAGTGGCTGACGATCGGCCAGGTGGCCCGTCTGCTGCACGTCTCACCGAAGACGGCCAGCCGGTTGGCTGCGACGGGCAGAATCCAGTCCTTCGTGACGCTCGGAGGCCATCGCCGTGTCAGACGCGCCGATGTCGAAGGGTGGGAAGGCGGGGACGGACCCGGTTTGTCGGGCGACCGGGAACCTCTCCGGCCACGACCGTCGCTCGGCGCCGGAGGAGTCGCCCTCCCGGAGCCGTAGCGCGGCCGCAATGCCACCCGTGACGACGGGACTGTCGGCGCTCGCGGTGTTCAGCGGCGGGGGGTCCACGAGGTCAGCTGGTCGATCAACTGGTGCAGCCCATCCTCCCGTGAGGGGTCCAGGGCGGCCAGGGCGGCGATACCGGCGACGACCTTGGCCCGCTGGTCCGGCGCCGATCGCTCGGCGAAGACCCGGTGGTAGGCCACGGTGACGTCGGCCAATGTGGGGCCGGCATCCCCGGCCGGGCTGGCCAGAGCGGCGGCCAGGTGGCGGTCGGCGACGAGGACCCTCGACTCGAAGTCGTCGGTCGGCCCGCTGGACTGCCACGTGTCCAGGAACCGTTGCAGCTCTCCCAGCACCGGCGCCGGCACCTCCGCGCCCACACCGACCAGCTGGCAGGTCCTGACCGCGAACGAAGGGTCCCTGGACGCCACCTCGTCGGCGCTCAGCTCCCACGCCTTGACGTACTCCGCCCCGGCGGCCGAGAGCGCCTGCAGGCGCGCAGCCCCGTCCCCGCCCTGGGTGCGGAGGCGCGCCTCCCGCTCGTGCATGCGGGCCCGCAGGGCGTGACGGTCAGTGGAGGGACCGACCACGTCGTCGAGGGCGTCGAGCCGTCGCCAGGACTCCTCTCGTAGGGCCTCGGGGCTGCAGGGCTCGGCCGCCTCACCCGAGGCGGCCAGCAGCTCGGCCTTGGTCGCGCCCTTGGCGGTGAGGTCCACGAAGAGCCGGTGCTCGAGGTCGGCCAGCTCCTCCACCGCCCGGAGCGGCGCCAGGGCATCCTTCCGGTGGAGGGCTCGGCGGTAGGCCTTCACTGCCGGCTCGACCTCGCCCAGCGTGGCATGGGCCCAGCCGAAGGCCGTCCACATCCGTGACTTCCGCGGCCACTCCCGCTCGGCCAGGTCGTACTGGGCGCGCACCCGCTGGGACAGCACCGCCCGGTAGGCGTCGTCGGCGTTGCGGGCGTCCACCTCGATCTCCTCGAGCCGGCGCTGCATCTCGTCGGCCGAGACCGGGGGGACGAGGACGGCCGCGTCGGAGTCCTCCTGGCCCAGGCGGAAGGAGGGGTCGCCGTAGCACTGGTACGCGGCCCAGGTGTTGGACGACCCACCGTCGGAGGCGAAGGCGATGTCACGCGCCACCCGCACGGCGTCGCCGAACAACGCGCCCTGCAACATCTGGCTGTAGAAGGCACGGGCGAAGTCGGCGGCCGGCGTGTCGGACACGGCCCAGCCGGCGACGACCACGGCTCGGACCCCCATGAGGGTGAGCTCGTGGGCCAGGCTGGCGGCCAGCTCGTTCAGCTTCTTCCGCGTGAACGCACGGGCCTCCACCACCTGCGCCGCCTCCGCCGCCGCGGGGGACGGAGCCTGGGCGGCATCGATGGTGGCGGCACTCAGGCTCCCGAGGTGGCAGCAGTTCAGGAAGACCACGTCGGGTGGGCGGCGCATGCTCCGCAGCGAGGAGGCGGTCAGATATGCGTTTGGCCCGATCACCACGCCCCCCAGCGGTGGTCCCGACGGCCGGCGCTCGAAGTGACCGTGGGCGGCGATGTGCACGATGCGGTAGTCGTTCGCCAGGAGGGCCGACAGGACCTGCGACGCCGAGTCGACGGTCGTCGGCGTCTCGGCCGGGTAGATGAGCGACTCGACTGCCAGGCCCCCCTCGCGGGCGAGGAGCTCGGCCACCTCGCTCGCCTCCTTGCGTGCCCCGTCGAGGCGCTCGAACGGCTCCCCGCCCGGCGGGTCGCCGATGACGAGCGCGCCCGGCACCCCGCTCAGGGGCTCGAGCTGGCGCTGCGGCGGCGTCGTGAGCTGGCGCAGGAAACCCCCTCGCAGCGCGACCGGTCCGTCGCCGGTGAGGCCGCCCCGGTCGGCCAGCGCCTCCCAGGGGAAGTCGGCAGCGGCCGGGTCGAGGACCAGGTGGATGTTCTCCACGCCGGCCAGCTCCCTCTTGATCTCGTTGGGGAAGAGGAGCTCGAACAGGGCAGTGTTCACCCGTCCGTCCACCGTCGGGTGGACCACCGCTTCCTCGAGCATCCGCCGCAACAGCAGGGTGTCCACGTCCTGGGCCAGGTCGTCGGCCCGCGCTCGGACGCCGAGCGAGGTGAACTGCAGCTTCATGCGCCCGTCGCCGTCGGCGACGCCGCTGCGCACGACGATCCGGTGCCATTGCCCGGCGTCGTAGTCGGCGGTCGGGACCGCCGGCCGCTTGCCCTCCCCGGGCCGCAGGCACTGGTCGGGCCGCAGCTCCACCGCGTCCCGGACGGCGCCGGGCAGGTACGCGGCGATGTCGCGAACGACGTGGGCCGCCTCCTCGGCTGCGCCGGCGTAGCGCTCGACGAGCTCCAGCGTGGCGATGCGCACGGGGTCGCCAGCCCGGGAGGCCAGCTCCAGGTTGGCCAGCACGACGCCTTCGACGATTGCCGCGATCGACGAGGCGAGGGTGAGACCGGCGACGCCGTGACTTCCGATCAGGCAGGTGCTCAGCCCGATGTTCCCGTCACCCACCCGACAGGGATCGTCCAGCCAGGCCAGGGCGTGTTCCAGGGCGGCGTGGCGGGCGGCGCTGGCCAGGCCGGTGGGGGTGAGCTCTCCCTGGGCGCCCAGGCCGAGGACGAGGGCGCCGGGAGGCCGCCCCTCGGACGGCACCCGGAGGATCTCGCCCAGGGCCTCCGGGTACCGGCCGGCGGCCTGGCGGGCGGTGAGCGTGCGGTCCAGCTTGCGGTCCAGATAGCCCTCGGCGCCGGCGATGGGCAGGCCGCGGTAGTGGCCGACCATGACGTGGTAGGTGCTGTACTCGAGGCTGGCGTGGAGGACACCCATGGCGAGGACGGGCACGGCGTCGACCTTGGCCGACGTCCCCAGCCACGCCTCCACCGCACGGTCCGTGGCCGCCCGGGCCTCGGCCCGCAGCTCGGCGCGGCTGCCGGCCGGCCACCGAGCCGGCGCCGAGCCCCGAGCCGCCGGCTCGGAGGGGATGGGCGGCTCCACCAGCGCCGCCGGGATCCAGCGGTCCTCCGCCACCGCGCTGCCGCGCCCTCGGGGCGGCGGCGTCGCCGCCAGCTGGGACGTTGTTCCCCTGTGCAGGATGTCGCCCACGGCGGCCACTACCCCGGCGTCCTTGGGGAGGTCACCGTGGCTGGCCGGCGAGAACCAGACCTTGTCGTCGCCGAAGACGGGCTCGCCGCTGGCGTCGTGCGGTAGGCCCAGCTCATGGGTGACCCGGCCGTCGCCGGCCGCCGTCATGCGATAGGTGAACCGGCCTCCGTCCACCTTGACAGCCGCGGGCGTGGCATGACCCGCCCCGGCTACGTAGAACATGCGCTCGGGATCGAGCCCCCTCTCGGCCAGCACCCGGTGGGACTCGCCGGCCGCGGCCAGGTGATCGGCGACGATGGTCGACGACTGCCACGAAGCGGCGTCGTAGAGCTTGTCGTGATGGCTCCCGGCGACGGCCACGCGCGGCGAGGTCAGGAGCTGGTAGGCCCCCGGGAAGCTGCGGAGGATCGCCACGATCTGGTCGCGGTCGTTGGGGATGTCGATGCGAGCCAGCCACTGCACCAGGTGGTCGTCGCCCGTCAGGGCGAGGGCGATGGCGAAGGACCCCAGCGTGGGCGTCCCGAGCATGACCAGCCGGCCGCCCTTGGCCCGGTCGTCCGGGCTGTCGACGGCGTTCCACAGGTCCGGGTGCCGCGCCATCAGCATGCGGGCCACCAGCCCGCCCATCGAGTGGCACACGAGGTGAGCCGGCATCGGCTGTCCGCCGGAGCGTCGCTCGATGCGGGCGGCGAGCGAGTCGGCCGCCGCCTCCAGAGGAAGCCGCCAGTCGTACCCGGCGGGCACCACCTCCCACGAGGCGTCCAGGGCCATGACCAGTGGCAGGTAGGCGCGGTAGAGGCCGCCGGCCTCGATCTTCTCCCCGCCGCCGGCCAGGCGCAGCCGGGCGAAGTCGCCCTTCATCAGCCGCAGCGGGTTGAGCCACACCCGATCGCGGTCGCCGCCACCCTCGTCGACCCACAGGTTGGATCCCATGATCCCGGGGAGCACGAAGACGACACCCGCCTTGGGCGTCTCGAGGCCGCGGGAGACGAAGGCGTCGAGGGGAAGGTCGCCGACCTCGGACCGGAGCCTGGCCCGCTCTGCCTCGGGGAGCGCCCGCACCGCCTCGCGGACGCCTTCGAGGTCCCCCGCGGCGAACCGCTCGTCCACGTCAGCCAGCGGGTCGTCGGCCGACCGGACGAGCCGGACAGGGCCAACGGCCCGCTCGGGGGCCAAGACGGCGTCGTCAGCCGACAGCCAGGCGGTGAAGGCGGTCACGGCCTCGGGCGCCGTCCAGAAGCTCGAGTGGTCGACGGCGCGCTCGGAGGGCAGCACGATGCGCTCGACGATGGGGAAGTTCTGGGCCCCGTTCCAGGAGTACGCGCTGGCGGTGGGGACGATGAGGTCGTTGGGCTCCCAACCGAACACCATGTCGACGGCGGCGTCCCGCAGCCAGCGGGCCCGCGGCGTACCGGGCGGCGGCTCGTAATCGGCGGCCACCGCCCGGTACCTGGTCCCATGCTGCCGCTCGACGTTGAGCATGGTCAGGAAGGGGTTGTCGCTCAGCCTCGGGTTCATCGACGTCAGGCCGTCGAGGCCCTCGGGCGCGCCAACGGCGAGCTGGCGCACAGCGGCCACGATGCCCGCCAGGCTGTCGGTGGCGGCACGGTCGGAGGAGACGTCGAGCAGGTTGGTCAGCCCGTCGAGCAGCTTGCCGAGGTTCGCGGGGTCGGCGAGTGGCGTCCCGAGGTTCGGCGTGGCGACGAAGACGACCTGGCGCACCCTGAGCCTGCCCGCCACCCCCGCGTGCTCGCCCAGCTCGGCGAGGACGCGAGCCACCAGGCCACCCCGGGAATGGCACAGAACGTCGACATCAAGCGAGACGTCGCCGGGAAGGAGCTGGGCGAACGCCTTGGCGTTGTCCAGCGGGCTCACCGAGAGGGTGGGGTGGTCGAAGGCGAAGACCCGGCCGCCGTAGCGGGTGTGGAAGCCGTCCACCGTGTCCGGCGACAGGGATGCGAAGCCGGAGTGGCTCAGGCTGTTCGTCCCGTGGATGAGCAGCAGCGCCGGGGCCTGGCCCAGGGCGCGCAGCGACATGGCGTCGAGCGACGGGACGCCGGGGACGCGGTAGTCGGCCTTGGTGAAGGAGCGCAGCCTGTGAGGGCGCCTCCCCTCTTCCCAGCGGCTGACGAAGTGATCACCGACCTCGCCGGCCACCTTGTCGATCAGATCGAAGGTCAGGACGTGCAGTATGCGCCGCACCGGCTTGCGAACGAGCCCACGCTGTCCGGGCCCGTCCCCGTCCAGTGGAGGCCCTACCGGCACGAGGAACCGAGTGACATCGGCGGCAGCCGGAGGACCGGTCCCCGCGCCGGTGTCGCCGTGGGGCAGCACCCACGAGATGACGCCGCCCTCTTCCACGAGCAGCACCTGGCCCTGTCCCGGCGGTGGCGGCGGGACCTCCACCACGACGTTGGCCGCTCCCAGCGCAGCCGCAGTGGTGGCCGACCGGCTTGGTTCCCCGCCAGTGGTCGGAGGCTCGAGCCGCTCGACCTCGAGGCCGAGCACTCGATCCTGGCGCAAACCGAGGCTGTCGAGGGCGCCGAGCAGCGTGCTCCGGGACGAGCCCTCGAGGACGATCCCCGGAATCACCTCGCCCCGGGCGGTGGCGCTCGAGACCCGGGCGCCACTGACCTGCACCGATTGCCCGGCCCGCAAGTCCGCCACGGCCGACACAGTAGCTATGGGGTGCGCGCGCCGCCGGGGTGGTCCGCCCTAGGGAGCCTTCACCAGTCCCACTCCACGGTCCGCCACTTCGACCCCTTCGGCGAAGACGTCGGTGCGCGCCGACGCCAGGAGCTTGGCCAGGACGGTGCGGGCGTTGGCCGGCACCGGCGATGACCGGACCAACTCCCACCACAGCGCGGCCACGCCCGCCACATGCGGGCAGGCCATGCTCGTGCCGTTGAGGTTCCGGGTGCCGCCCCCGACCTTGACCGACTTGACGTTCACGCCAGGCCCGGAGACCTGGGGGAAGGTGTTGGAGAAGGGGGCAACGGACAAGGCGCCGCCATCCTGGCCCAGCGCCCCCACCGAGACCACGCCCTCGGCGGCGGCCGGCAGAGAGGCGGCGATCTCGTAGTCGGGGTTCTGCTCCCGCTTGCTCTCGTTCCCCGCCGCCGCCACCACGACGGTGCCAGGCCCGAATGCCTCCCTGGCCTGGACGAGATCCATCAGGGCGTCGAACATCCGTAGGTTCCCCCGATAGGCCTCGAGGGCGACCGAGGTCGCCAGGTCGACCGGCCATCCCTCGCTGGTCAAGCGGCTGACCAGACCGGGGAAGTCGAAGCCGAGCGACATGGAAATCACGTTCGCCCCTCCCTCGACCGCCCACTGGATGCCGTTGAAGAGCATCTCCGAGCTGCCCCCGCCGTCGTCCCCCAGGACCTTGCCGATGAGGGCCCGGTCGACGCCCCGGGCCACCCCGATGCGAGCGCCGTCGACGTCGCGCCCGAAGATGGTGCCGGCGCAGTGGCTCCCATGACCCTGCACGTCGCCGTTGCCGCTTCCCGAGAAGTCCTCTTGGACGAGGGTCACTCCGGCGAAGGCGGGATGGGCGCTGTCGATGCCGGTGTCGAGGACGGACACGACGATGCCCGCACCGGTGAAGGACGAGACGTCCGCGCCCACCGCGGAGATCCCCCAGGCTTCCTCGTTGCCGGCCGCTCCCGTCGCATCGGCCTCCATGGGTTCGATCAGTCGCGTCGGCATCGGCGGCGACATCGCCGCCACCTCGGGGTCACGCGCTATCTCTCGGACGTCCTTGGCATCAAGGCTCGCGACCTCGATACGGGGCTCGGGCGCGACCAGCGGCCGAGGCGCCGCACCGCGCGTGCGCGGGCCGCCCCCGAACGGCTCACTGGTCGGTGCTGCCTGAAGATCACGAAGGATGATGTAGTCCCGCGCCATTTTTCCCTCCTAGACGATTTCCGTCGCGATTGTGCTGTACGCCGCCTTGGCCCCGCTGGCGCGGGCGACATGTCCTGGGGCTGCCCAACACTTAGAGAGCCCACGTCGGTGCCTGATACACGCGCCGGGGGCGGTCAGGTCAGCTCGAGGACCCGGTCGTGGGC
>DASZOE010000548.1:0-3693 GCA_035550945.1 Acidimicrobiales bacterium | reverse complement strand
CACTCGAGGGGCGCGGCGCCGCCGGTGTCGGCCGCGATCACGGCCAGCTCGCCGTCGACGTCGATCCCGGCCACGTGGCCCTCGACCGTGCGGTCGCCCCCGAAGGAGACGGCCACGTCGCCGCGGCCGGCGTTGTGAGCGTTGGTGAGCACCAGCCCCTCGCCGATGACCACGCCCGACCCCAGCGCCCACGCCTGCCCGATCCCGACCACTGCGGGGCCGGCCGACCCCGCCACCGCCTGTACCGCCGCAGCAATGCCGTCCAGTCCGGCCATCTGTCCTCTCCTTGTAGTAACTTGTGACTTGCAAGTTACTAGTAGCCAAGGGTTTGGGCAACCACCCTCTTCGCCGGAGATCCGGTTCGGGGCAGGATGGGCACGGGATGGACGGCGAGACGGAGAGCGACGGGGCGGCCGGCACCGCCGAGGGGCCCGGACCGCCGACGACGGCCCTGGGCGAGGCGGCGGCCCTGGTCGGCGACCGCTGGAGCCTCCTGGTCGTCCACGCCCTGCTCGACGGGCCCAAGCGGTTCAACGACCTGCTCGGTGCCCTGCCCGGCCTGGCCCCCAACATCCTGACCCGGCGCCTCCGCCACCTGGAGCGGGAGGGCGTGCTCGTGGCCACTCCCTACTCCCGGCGGCCGCCGCGCTTCGTCTACGAGCTGACCGCCTCCGGGCGGGAGCTGGCCGGCGCCCTCCGGCTGCTGGCCCAGTGGGGGGCGGGGCGCGGCGGGAGCACGGACGCCCTCACCCACGCCGCCTGCGGCACGGCGATGGACGCCCGCTGGTGGTGCCCGACCTGCGCCACCGTCGTCGACGACGACCAGGGCGACGAGCTGCGCTTCGTCTGAGCCGCTAGGCGGCCGCTGCCGTCCCCGCGTCGGCCTCGGCGGGCTCGAGGGCCAGGTCGAGGACCTGGCGGACGTCCTCGACCAGGTGGAAGGTGACCACCTCGCGGACGGCCTCGGGGACGTCGTCGAGGTCGGCGCCGTTGCGGGCGGGCAGGACGACCTCTCGCAGCCCGGCCCGGTGGGCGGCCAGCACCTTCTGCTTGACCCCTCCGATGGGCAGGACCCGGCCCTGGAGCGTCACCTCACCGGTCATGCCCACGCTCGAGCGCACGGATCGCCCCGAGAGGAGGCTGGCCAGGGCGGTGACCATGGTGACGCCCGCCGACGGACCGTCCTTGGGCACGGCGCCGGCCGGCACGTGCACGTGGTAGCGGCCGGTGGCCAGGGCGTCGTCGGTGACGCCCAGGTCGTCGGAGTGGGAGCGCACGTAGGACAGGGCGATCTCGGCCGACTCCTTCATGACGTCGCCGAGCTGGCCGGTGAGGGTCAGGCGCCCCTGGCCCGGGCTGGCCGCGCCGGGGAGGGCGGTGGCCTCGATGAACAGGACGTCGCCGCCCGTGCCGGTGACGGCCAGGCCGGTGGCCACGCCCGGCACCGCGGTGCGGTCGGCGGCGTCGAAGAAGAACCGGGGCCGGCCCAGGTACGACCGGACGTCGGCCGCGTCGACCACGACCGGCGGCTCCAGCTCACCCGCGGCCAGGCGGGTGGCCACCTTGCGGAAGATCTTGCCCAGCTCCCGCTCGAGGTTCCGGACGCCGGCCTCCCGGGTGTAGTCGGCCACCACGGCCCGCAGGGCGTCGTCGGTCACCGACGCCTCGTCGGCACCCAGCCCATTGCGCTCGAGCTGGCGGCCCAGCAGGTGGTCGCGGGCGATGGCGACCTTCTCCTCCTCGGTGTAGCCGTCGAGGGGGATGACCTCCATGCGGTCGAGCAGGGGCCCGGGAATGGTGTCGGCCACGTTGGCGGTGGCGATGAACAGCACGTCCGAGAGGTCCAGGTCGACCTCGAGGTAGTGGTCGCGGAAGGTGTGGTTCTGGGCCGGGTCGAGGACCTCGAGCAGCGCGGACGACGGGTCGCCCCGCCAGTCGCTGCCGAGCTTGTCGACCTCGTCGAGCATGAAGACGGGGTTCATGGTCCCCGCCTCCCGCAGGGCCCGGACGACCCGTCCGGGCTGGGCGCCAACGTACGTCCGGCGGTGACCCCGGATCTCGGCCTCGTCCCGCACGCCGCCCAGCGACACCCGGACGAAGGCGCGGCCCATGGCCCGGGCCACGGACTCGCCGAGGGACGTCTTGCCCACGCCCGGCGGGCCCACCAGGGCGACGATCGCTCCCGACCCCCGCCCGGCGGCGGCCCCGAGGCCCCGGTCGGCGCGCAGCTTGCGGACGGCCAGGTACTCGATGATGCGGTCCTTGACGTCGTCGAGGCCGTTGTGGTCCGCGTCGAGGATGCCGCGCGCCTCGGCCACGTCGAGGTGGTCGTCGGAGCGGTTGCCCCAGGGGATCTCGGTGACGGTGTCGAGCCAGGTGCGGATCCACCCGTGCTCGGGGCTCTGCTCGCTGGTGCGCTCGAGGCGGTCGATCTCCCGCTGCACCGCGGCGCGGGCGGTCTCGGGCATCTCGGCCTCGGCCACCTTTCGGCGATACTCCTCGCCCCCGCCTTCACCGTCGGCGCCCTCACCCAGCTACTTGCGGATGGCGGCCAGCTGCTGGCGCAGCAGGAACTCGCGCTGCGTCTTCTCCATGCCCTCGGCCACGTCGTTGCGGATGCGCTCCTTCAGAGCCAGGTCGGCCAGGGTGTCCTTGGCCCACGCCAGGACCCGCTCGAGGCGCGCCTCGACGTCGACCGTCTCCAGCAGCTCGACCTTCTGCTCGAGGGTCAGATCCGGGGAGTAGCCGGCGGTGTCGGCCATGGCCCCCGGGTCGGTGATCCCGCGCAGGGCCTCGGCCAGCTGGCGGGCGCCCCGCTCCTCGAGGATGTTCTGGACGACGGCGCGGTACTCGCGGGCCAGCTCGAAGCACCGCTCCGAGGGCTCGTGCTCGCCGACGCGCTCGGCCTGGACCCACAGAGCGCTGCCCGTGCCGGGGACGCCGGCGCCGACGACGGCCCGCTCCATGCCCCGGACGACGACCGCCCGGGTACCGCTGGGGAGCTCCCCGCTGTCCTCGAGCTTGCTGACGGTGCCGACCCTCGCGTAGCGGTCGTCGACCCGGGGCACCACCAGCAGGCGACCGTCGCCGGACGCCGCCGCCTCCACCGCCACCCGGGCCTCCTCGGTCTCCAGGGCCATGGTGACGACCATGCCGGGCAGCACCGCGCCCGTGGAGAGAGGGAGCAGGGGCAGGATCGTCGTGTCGAGGTCGGGCATGAACGGGCTCCTTGAAAAGGGGTGCAGGGAGAAGAACAGCGCGACGGAGTCGGCGATTCCCCGGCGACCGCCGGCCACGTGGCGCCGGAGCCCGCCTCGGGGCAGACTGCGGCCGATGGCCGAGGTCGCCCAGGGCGAGCAGCGCTTCCGCGAGAAGCAGCGGGTGCAGGCCGCCCACGACCTCGACGGCGTCCCCGAGGGGACGAACGGGACGGTGCTCATGGTCACCGGCCTGTCGTGGATCCGCTACCGCGTCCGCTTCGACAACGGGATCGAGATCAGCCTCCTCGACGGGCAGCACCTGGCCCCCGCCCCCCGCAAGCGCTGACCTTCCGTCCGTGTAGGGGCTCCGCCCCGGGGGTAGTCCGCCCTGGATGGGCGAGCGCGAGATCGTCGTCGTCACCGGCGCGTCGGCCGGCGTGGGCCGGGCCACGGCGCGCCTGTTCGCGGCCCGGGGCGCGGACGTGGCTTTGGT
>DASZOE010000547.1:0-3290 GCA_035550945.1 Acidimicrobiales bacterium | reverse complement strand
CGTCGAGGAGGTGGTGGTCGGCGGCAGCGTCGTCGTGGTCGAGGTGGTCGACGTGGAGGTCGACGTCGACGTCGAGGTCGAGGTCGAGGTGCTGGAGGAGGTGGTCGTGACGCCGGTCGAGGTCACGCCGCACTCGCTCTTGCCGACGTACAGGTCACCGATGGCGGTAGGCCCGAGCAGGCGGAGGTGGTAGGCGTAGACGGTGAGCGACCCGTCGGGGTTGACGATCTGCTCGTTGAAGATCGCCTCGAAGTTGTCGTTGACGCCCGCGACCACGCCGGTGTAGCGCGTATTGGGAGCGGGGTTGGTGGGGATCTGCTGGATCACCTCGCCGGGCTCACCGCTCGTGTCCGGATTGGGATCCTGGAGAACGATGGTCCCGTTGGTGACGGTGGTGGAGCCGCTGACCCCGGCTTCGGTCGCAGTGCAGGTGCTCTGGAGGCGGGACGCGGTGAAGATCTCGTTGCCCGAGGCGTTCACGTTCTGGATGTCGGCCGAGCTGGTCACCGACCCACCCGGCCCCAGCGTCCCCTGGGTGCTGACGGTGATCGCGCCCGACGAGAAGATCGTGGCCGGGCCGAAGGTCGCGGAGACGCTCGCCGCGTTCGCGGTCTGAGGGCTGTTGGAGGCGTCGGGCGCGAGCGTGACGGTGGGAATAGGTCCGAACGGGACTCCCGGAGGGACCCCACCGAAGATCGTGAGGTTGGGAACCGAGACGCCGAACGCGCTCCCCCTCACCGCGGTCACGTCGGCGCTCGACGGCCCGGCGATGCTCAGCAGCGCACCGACGGTGGCGGTGGCGACCGCCATGGCGAGGAGCGGCCGCCCTCCGGCCCCGCCCCGTCGGTTCGTGCCAGTTGTGCTCTTCGTCGTTTCCATTGGACCCCTTCCCTGCCGGACGCCCGTCATCGTCTCGGCCCGCCCGAGATCGTGCGAGTTTTCCCCGATCTCGCTAGGGACGCAAACACCACCCTATTCCCATCCCGGGAGAGAAGAGGCGCGGCGGGGGCCCCGCACTAGCATCGTCTCGTCCTGGCCGACGAGAAGGGGGACGTCTGAACCTCACGCTGGGCCGGACGACGCGGACGCCCACTCCGGCCTCCGGCGCCGGGCCAGGAGAGGCCCGGGAGCCTCTGCGCAGCCCCGTTGCCGTCGGCGCCGGCCTCTTCGGGCTCGTCGCGGTGGCCCTCGCCCTCCGCCTCGAGGGCCTCGACGACGCCCTGTGGATGGACGAGGGCGTCTCCGTGGGAATCTCGTCGCATTCCCTGCTGCGCATCCCCGGCCTCCTCGTCCAGGACGGGTCGCCACCCCTCTACTACCTGCTCCTCCGGGGATGGATGGCGATCGTCGGCCGGTCGGAGGCCCAGACCCACGCCCTTTCACTGCTGCTCGCCCTCGCCGCCGTGCCTCTCGCCCTGTGGGCGGGATGGAGCCTGTTCAGCCCACGGGTGGGCTGGATCCTCGCCGGGCTGGTCGCCACCAGCCCGTTCCTCGGCTTCTTCGCGGTCGAGACGCGGATGTACACCCTCGCCGTCGTGCTCGCCCTCGTGGCCACCGCCGCCCACCTGCACGTGTTCGCCTTCGGGCGGAGCCGCTACCTGCCCCTCTTCGTCGCCGCCCTCGTCCTCCTGCTCTACACCCACAACTGGGGGCTCTTCCTGGCCCTGGCCGCGGCGGTCGCGGTCGTGCCCTGCGCCCTGGCCACCTCCCACCCCCTGGTGGTCCTGCGGCGCGCCGCACTGGGCTTCGGGGCCGTCGCCCTGCTGTACCTGCCGTGGGTCCCGACCCTCCTGGCCCAGGCCCGCCGCACGGGCGCGCCGTGGTCGCCGACCCCGGGCGTCCGGGACGCGGTGTCGGCCCTCGCCGTGGTCCTGGGCGACGAGTCGGAACGGGTCCTGGTCGCCCTCGTGCTCACCGCCGGCCTCGCCCTCGTCGCCGTGGTCCGGCGCCCACGCGAGCCGGAAGGGGCCGCCGCCATCGCCCTCGCCATCCTCGTCGGCGTCACCCTCGCCGCCGGCTGGGCCGCGGCCCGGGTGGAGCCGGCCTGGTCGCCCCGCTACCTGGCCGTCCTCCTCCCGGCCCTGCTCCTCCTCGCCGCCCTGGGCCTGGCCCGAAGCGGCGGTGCCGGCGTCGTCGCCCTCGCCATCGTCCTCGTCGTGTGGATACAGCCCGTCGCCCGCCTCGCCGGCGACGAGGAGCCGCTGCGGACGAACGCCGCCGCCGACCGCGAGATCTCCGAGCTGGTCCGGCCCTACCTCCGCACCGGTGACCTGGTGGTCGCCGCCCAGATGGAGGAGGTCCCCGTGCTCCGCTACTACCTGGGCCCCGGTCTCCGCTTCGCCGATCCCACGGGCCTGGTCGCCGATCCCTGGGTGGTCGACTGGCGGGACGCGGAGGCCCGCATGGCCGCGGCCCGGCCGGCCCCGCTCCTCGCCGCGGTGGACGCCCTGCCCGCCGGGGGGCACATCTTCCTCGTCTGTCCCTCCGACCCGGACGCCTCCGACCTGCCCTGGTTCCGGACCATGAACCAGCGCTGCGCCGACCTCCGTGCCGCCTTCGTCGAGGCGCCCGCCCTGCGGCGGGTCGCCGTCCCCGGGGTAACCCCCTACGAGGAAGGAGGGGACCGGTTCCTCGGTCTGTTCGAGAAGGTCGGGCCCTGAGCGGCCGCCCGGGGCAACTCGTGCGCGAGAACACCCCGTCACCGGGGCAATTGCGCCACCCGGGGGCGGCCTGGCCGCGTCTGGGGGAGCTGCTCGACGTCGCCCTCCTCGCGGCCGTGGCCCTCGCCCTGCGAGCCCCTTCGCTCACCACCCTCGGCCTCTACCGCGACGACGCGTGGCCGGCGCTGGCCGCCCGTACCGACCTGGGGCGGGCGCTGCGCCTGGGCATCACCGTCCCCGGGTTCGAGCTGGCGGTCCGCTTGTGGATGGGCGTCAGCCGCTCGACGCTCTGGGCCCAGGCGCCCGTGCTGGCGGCGTCGGTCGCGTCCATCGTGGCGACCTACGTCCTCGTCCGCCGGGTCGGGTGCGGGCGCACGCCGGCCCTGCTGGCCGGCGGGGTCCTCGCCCTCTCCCCGATCCACGTGCTCTACGCCACCCGCCTGAAGCAGTACTCCTTCGACGCCCTCGGGGGCGTGGCCGTCATCGCCGCCGCCCTCTGGCTGTGGCGGCGGCCGGCGTCGCCCTCCCGGTGGGCGCTCCTCTTCGGCGCCTGCACGATGGCGGCCCTGTTCTCGGCGTCGACGGTCCCGGGCGGCATCGTCGCCATGGGGGCTTCGGCGTGGCGGGGCC
>DASZOE010000546.1:0-1600 GCA_035550945.1 Acidimicrobiales bacterium | reverse complement strand
GTGGTGTCGGGGGTCGGCAAGGTGGGGCAGCGGCTGGTCGAGCTCCTCGTCGGGGAGCGGGCACGGGTGCCCGTGGCCGACGTCGACCCCGCGGCCGTGGCCCGGGCGGTGGACGAGCACGGCACGGCGGTGGTGCCCCCGCAAGCCGCCCACCGCACCGAGTGCGACATCTTCTCGCCCTGCGCCCTCGGAGGCGTCCTCGACGCCATCACCGTCCCCGAGCTGCGCTGCGCCGCCGTCGTGGGCTCGGCCAACAACCAGCTCGGCGACCAGGGCTCGGCCAAGCTTCTGAGCGAGGCGGGGATCCTCTACGCCACCGACTACGTCGTCAACGCCGGCGGGCTGATCAACATCGCCGAGGAGCTGGCACCCGGGGGCTACGGGCCGGAGCGAGCCGCGGCCGCCGTCCGCCGCATCTTCGACACGACCGCCGCCCTGCTCGCCATGGCCGAGACCGACGGCGTCACCACCGCCGAGGCCGCCGACCGGCTCGCCGAGCGGCGCATCGACGACGTCGCCCGCGTCCACCACATCCGCACCTCCTTCCCCCGCTGACGCCATGGCCAAGGTGATCCCCGAGCGAGAGACGTGGACCGGCCCGGAGGCCGACCGCCACGCGGCCCTGGGACTCGACGCCGACGACCTGGTGCGCATGTACCGCACCGTGCTGCTGGCCCGCGTCCTCGACCAGAAGCTGTGGAACCTGTCGCGCACCCGCAAGGTGCCCTTCGTCATCCCCGGCCAGGGGCAGGAGGCGGCCCAGGTGGGCTCGGCCTGGGCGCTCATGCGGGGCCACGACGTCGTCCTGCCCTACTACCGCGACGTGGGCGTCGTGCTCACCATGGGCATGACGCCCTACGAGGTTCTGCTCAACGTCTACGCCCGGCCCGAGGACCCCAACTCGGGTGGTCGCCAGATGCCCTACCACTGGGGCGCCCGCCGCCTGGGCATCATCACCGGCTCGTCGCCCATCGGCACCCAGCTCCCCCACGCCGCGGGCCTGGCCAAGGCCAGCCAGATCCGGAGCGACGACCGGGTGACCGTCTGCTACTTCGGCGAGGCCACCGCCTCCAAGGGCGACTTCCACGAAGCGCTGAACTTCGCGGGGATCCACCGCCTCCCGGTCGTCTTCGTGTGCGAGAACAACGAGTACGCCATCTCCGTCCCCATGAGCCTGCAGTCGGCCGTCTCCGACGTCGCCGACCACGCCGCGGCCTACGGGTTCCCCGGAGTGGTCGTCGACGGCAACGACGCCCTGGCCGTGTACCAAGCCACGCGGGCCGCGGTACGGAGAGCGCGGGCGGGCGACGGCCCGACGTTGGTCGAGTGCAAGACCTACCGCCTCCTGCCCCACACGTCCGACGACGACGACAAGGCGTACCGCTCGGCCGAGGAGGTCGAGGCCTGGCGGGAGAAGGACCCGGTGCCCCGGCTGCGCACCTACCTGCTCAGCCAGGGGGTGCTCACCGCCGAGCAGGAGGAGGAGCTGGGCCGCGAGGTCCACGAGGACGTGGAGGACGCGGCCCGCCGGGCCGAGGCCGCGCCCGAGGCGGAGCCGCAGCAGGCCTTCCACCACGTGTATGCCCGGCCCCTGCGGCCC
>DASZOE010000545.1:0-4805 GCA_035550945.1 Acidimicrobiales bacterium | reverse complement strand
GTGACGAACAGGACGGCCAGGTCGGGTTCCCGCCTTCCGTCCAGGCCGGCGAGGACCTGGCCCACGACCTCGCCCATGGCCTCGGCCGCGTCCGGGTGCTGGGACAGCCCGGCCGCGAAGGCCGCGCTCATGGCGACGGCGGCAGCAGGGTGAGCGGGACCGTCCTCTGGTCGGCGTCGTCGGGCGAGTCGCCGGTGAGCCGACAGTGCGCCTCGATCGTCCCGTAGTTCTCGTAGGTGAGCTCACCCTTGACGAGGAAGCGCCCGAACTTCCCGGGGACGACGTTCACGGGCTGGACGCTGCGCGCCACCTGCTTCCCGTTGCCGTCGAGGAACTCGACCTCGAGGGTGCCGGTGCCGGCCTCGTCCTCGGGACAGCGGATGAGCACGACTAGATGGGGCGAGAGCGACACGGGCAGGCCGGACGGGGCGGCCAGCGAGAACATCACGCCGGTGAGATCGATGCGGCTGGCGGGGCCCTCCACCTGACGCTGGCCCAGGCCCTCGACGAACAGGGCGGCGAGCATCTCCATCTCCCCGACGCTACCCCCCGCCGGGCGCCTACCGGTGCAGCGACCGCGGGTTGAGCCGGCGCGGGCCCGAGCCCGTAGGATGGCTGGTGGCCGGTGGGGACCGCCCGCGGGCCCGGTGGCGACCGGTGGCAACCCGGTGGCCCCGTATCCGGTGCAAGGGAGAGGCAGCGCCCATGGCAGAGAACATCGAGCGGTGGCAGGAGCTGGGTCAGCAGCTGCGGGTCGACGCCGTGCGCTGCTCGGGGGAGGCGGGGTCGGGCCATCCCACCTCGTCGTTGTCGGCCGCGGACCTCATGGCCGTGCTGGTGGAGAAGTACCTGCGCTACGACTTCGACGAGCCCGCCAACCCCGCCAACGACCATCTGATCTTCTCCAAGGGCCACGCCTCGCCCCTGCTCTATGCCATCTACAAGGCGGCGGGGGCGGTGTCGGCCGACGAGCTGGCCACCTACCGCACCCTGGGCAGCCGCCTGGAGGGCCATCCCACCCCCACCATCCCCTGGGTCGACGTGGCCACCGGCTCGTTGGGCCAGGGCCTGCCCATCGGCGTGGGGATGGCCCTGGCGGCCCGCCGCTTCGACCGCCTCGACTACCGCACCTGGGTGCTGTGCGGGGACTCGGAGATGGCCGAGGGCTCGATGTGGGAGGCCTTCGAGGCCGCCGCCTACGACGGCCTGGACAACCTCACCGCCATCATCGACGTCAACCGCCTGGGCCAGTCCCGGCCCACCCGCTACGAGTGGGACCTCGACGCCTACGTGCGCCGGGCCGAGGCCTTCGGCTGGCACGCCATCGCCATCGACGGCCACGACCTGGCCGCCATCGACGCCGCCTACGCCGAGGCCGTCTCCCACACCGGCTCGCCCACCGTCATCGTGGCCAAGACCAAGAAGGGCAAGGGCGTGGCCGCGGTGGAAGACGCCGAGGGGGCCCATGGCAAGGCCGTGCCCGACTGGGAGGAGGCCATCGCCGAGCTGGGCGGGGACAGGGGCGTCACCGTGTCGGTGCACAAGCCCGAAGGCGCCGCCACCCCCGCCTCGGAGGGGGCCGAGGCCGAGAAGCTCTCCCTCCCCTCCTACGAGCTGGGCGCCGAGGTCGCCACCCGCAAGGCCTACGGGGAGGCCCTGGCCGCCCTGGGCAAGGCCCGGCCCAAGGTGGTGGCCCTCGACGGGGAGGTGTCCAACTCCACCTACTCGGAGATCTTCGCCGAGGCCCATCCCTCCCGCTACATCGAGTGCTTCATCGCCGAGAACCAGATGGTGGCCGCCGCCGTGGGCCTGCAGGTGCGGGGCTACGAGCCCTGGGCCTCCACCTTCGCCGCCTTCTTGACCCGGGCCTATGACTTCGTGCGCATGGCCGCGGTGAGCCAGGCCGACATCTGCCTGGTCGGCTCCCACGCCGGGGCCTCCATCGGCCAGGACGGGCCGTCGCAGATGGGCCTGGAGGACCTGGCCGCCTTCCGGGCCGTGCACGGCTCCACCGTGCTCTACCCCTGCGACGCCAACCAGACGGCGGCGCTGGTGGCGGCCATGGCCGAGGCCGACGGCATCCGCTACCTGCGCACCACCCGGGGCGCCAGCCCGGTGATCTACGGCCCCGACGAGGACTTCCCCATCGGGGGGGCCAAGGTCCTGCGGGAGTCCGAGGAGGACGCGGTGTGCCTGGTGGGGGCGGGCATCACCCTCCACGCCGCCCTCGAGGCCGCCGACGCCCTGGGCGCCGAGGGCATCTCGGCCCGGGTGGTGGACGCCTATTCGGTCAAGCCCATCGACGCCGCCACCCTGCGGGCCGCGGCCGCGGGGGCCGCCAACCGGGTGGTGGTGGCCGAGGACCACTGGCCCCAGGGGGGCCTGGGCGACGCCGTGCTGGAGGTCTTCGCCGATGTCGACACCCACACCCGGGTGGTGTGCCTGGCCGTGGCCGACATGCCCGGCTCGGGCAAGCCCGACGACATCCTGGCTGCGGTGGGCATCGACGCCGACGCCATCGCCGCCGCCGCCCGCAACCTGGTCGGGAGCGGCGGGGGCCCGGGCACCGAGTACGAGCCCCAGCAGGTTCCGGTGAACATGTACGAGACCCAGGACGCCCTCGTGCTGGTCGCCCCTCTGCCCGGGGTGATGGCCGACGACGTCGAGGTCACGATCACCGACGGGCAGGTCCGCATCGAGGCCGACATGCGCACCCCGGCCGAGAAGGGCTACCTGCTCCACGAGTGGCACTACGGCCCGTTCTCCCGCACCGTCGACATCCCGGACGGCTTCGGCGCCAAGGCCGCGGCCACCTTCGGCAACGGCCAGCTCGCCCTGCGCCTCGAGCGGGGGGACGGGCCTGGTGACGGAAAGGTCGTGGTGCACCCCAGCGGGTAGGGACCCGCGTCGGCCGCTCAGGCGCCGGGCTGCCCGGAGAACCGCACCTGGGCACGGCTCGCGAAGTCGACCTCGAGACGGAAGACGTCGGGCCGGCCGTGCTGGCCCACGGGGTCGAAGGCGTGGCGTGAGGCGCGGGCGTGGTCGGCGTCGACCTCGGCGTAGAGGATGCGTTCCTTCTCGGCCACGGGACCGGCCAGCACCTCGCCCTCGGGACCCACGATGGCCGAGTTGCCGGTGGCCAGCCACCCGTCGTCGTCGCCGTAGATCTCGTCCCGGAAGGGGACGTCGGCCGGGACGTCCGAAGCCCGGATGCAGGAGTTGACCCCGATGACGTAGACCCGCCCCTCCTTGGCGATGTGGCGCAGGGTCGACGTCCAGACCTCGGAGCTGTCCCACGTGGGCGCCAGGTAGACGTCGACGGCCTGGCCGTAGAGCGCGGCCCGGGCCAGCGGCAGGTAGTTCTCCCAGGCGGTGAGACCGCCCAGGCGGCCGAAGGCGGTGTCCACGCCGGTGAGGTCGGAGCCGTCGCCGACACCCCACACCAGGCCCTCGGCGCCGGTCGAGGCCAGCTTCCGGTGACGGCCGAGGACCTCACCGTCGGGCCCGAGGAGGAGCTGGGCGTCGTAGAGGGTGCTGCCGCGGCTCTCCCGCTCGTTGACCCCGATGCTCAGGTAGCAGCCGTTGCGGCGGGCGGCGGCGCCGAGCATCTCGGTGGCCCGGTCGCCCACGACGACGGCCTGGTCGAAGAGCCGGGCGTACAGCTCGCCGGCGCGCAGCTCCCAGGGTGTCAGCCGCCAGACCCAGTCCGGGTAGGTGGGGACGAACGCCTCGGGGAAGACCACCAGGCGGGCGCCCTGGCGGGCCGCCTCGTCCACGAGCCCACAGGCCTTCTCGACCGTGGCGTCACGGTCCAGGAACACCGGCGCGGCCTGGACGGCGGCCACCGTCACCTTCTCCACGGCACACCTCCACGTCGGGGACCGGCTGCTGGGTCCGAGTAACGGGACACGTTCACCACCACGTCCCGGCGGGGACGCCCGGGACCGGCGCCCCGACGGTGTCGACGAAGCGGGACTGCAGCTCGTCCCAACCCAGGACGACGGCGGCGGTGACCCCGGCGGCGAGGATCACGCCGATAAGGACGACCAGGACGACCAGCAGCACGAAGCGCCGGGACCGGCGCCTGGGAGCGACGGGCTCGCCGGCCACGGGCTCCTCGCCCGTCGCCGGCTCGGGAGGCGGCGCCCCCCCCACCGCGGGAAGCACCCGGGTCGGATCGTGGGGCTCCACCGGCGCCGGGGGCACCGGCGCGTCCGGGGCCCCGTTGCCCCGGGCGATCTCGGAGGGGACAGCTGCTCCCGACGCGGCGTCGGCGGCCTCCGGCGCGGCGGCACCGGGCTCGGCGGCTTCGGGCGCGCCGTCGACGCGGCCGACGACGATGTCCTCGCCCGCCTCGGGAACCGCGGCCACGGGGAGCACGGGAGCCACCGCACCGGGCAGGCCCCCAGCATGGACGAGCGCCACGGCGTCGCGCAGCTCCTCCCTGAGGGACTCCACCGACTGCCGGACCTCGACCAGCTCCTCCTGGATCCTTCCCAGGAGGGTTCCGAGACCGATGAGGTCGGGACCAAGCTCCCCGGGCGGCGGAGGGGGCGGGGCGTTCGACGCCTCTGCGCCCTCGGTTCGAACCGCCCGCTGGATCGCTTCGAGGGCGTCGACCAGCTCGGGGCCGGGGGCCCCGTCCCCGAGCGCGCCCTGGCCGTTGCCCTGGCTGTCCGGGTCGGCGTCGCCGCCCGTCCCCGCGCCGTCGTCGCTCCGGTTCCCGGTCGACGCGTCCTCGCCTGCCTCGGCTCCGTTCCGAGCCCGCGCCCCGGCGGCGCCGTCCAACGACCCGAGCAGGGGGT
>DASZOE010000544.1:0-8327 GCA_035550945.1 Acidimicrobiales bacterium | reverse complement strand
GGTCCACACCGAGGGCCAGCTGGCGCGCGGCGCCGTCGAGGAGGCCCGCGAGCGGGTCGCAGCCCTGCTCGGCGCCCGGCCCCGTGAGGTGGTGTTCACCAGCGGAGCCACCGAGGCCATCGCCACCGCGGTGGCATCGTTCCCGGGCCACAGCGTGTGCCCGGCGGTGGAGCACTCGGCGGTGCGGGACGGCTCCGCCCGCCATCCCGTCACCCTGGTCGGCGTCGACGGCGCGGGCCGGATCGACCCCGCGGAGGTGGCGGCTGCCGTCCGCCCCGGGGAGACGGCGCTCGTGCACGTGCAGTGGGCGAACCACGAGGTCGGCACCGTCCAGCCCGTCGCCGAGGTCGTCGCCGCCTGCCGCGAGCGGGGCGTACGCGTGCACGTGGACGCGGCCGCGGCCGCCGGCCACGTACCCGTCGACTTCGCCGCCGTCGGCGCCGACCTGCTGTCGGTCAGCGCCCACAAGCTGGGCGGGCCGCCCGGGATGGGCGCCCTCCTGGTGCGCCGGGGCCTCCGTCTCCGGCCGCTCCTCGTCGGTGGCGACCAAGAGCGGTCCCGGCGGGCGGGCATGGAGAACGTGGCCGGCATCGTCGGCTTCGGGGCCGCCGCCGAGGTCCTGGCCACCGATGCCCGCCTCGCCGCCGAAGCCGGCGCGGCGCGGGCGTTGACCGGCGGGGCCCTCGACGCCGTGTCCGCCATGGAGGGCGTCGAGACGTTCGGCGACCTCGCGAACCGCGTGCCCCACCTGGTGTGCCTGGGTGTGGAGGGCGTGGAGGCCCAGGCCGTGCTCCTCGGGCTCGATCAGGCCGGCGTCGCCGTCCACTCGGGGAGCGCCTGCTCCTCGGAGTCCCTCGAGCCGTCGCCGGTCCTCGAGGCCATGGGCGTCGACGCCCGCCACTCCCTGCGCCTGTCGGTGGGTTGGTCGACGACCGCCGCCGACGTGAAGGCGTTCTGCGCCGCCCTTCCCGCGGTGGTCGGGCGCCTCCGGGAGCTCGTGACCGGGGCGTGACCCCTATTGGCGCGTCAGGTTGTGGAAGCTGGGGGGCGAGAGGAAGGAGATGCTGCGGATCAGGGGCCGTACGTCGTCGGGGAGGGCGTCGACGGGGAGGTCACGGCCGCCCGTCTCGACGCTGACCTCGGAGATGAGCCCCTCGTCGACCGTGAGCTTGGTCCCGAAGTAGTCCTCGAACAGCGCCTGGGTGCCCCCGATCGAGAAGCTCGTGGCGAAGGGGGCATGGACCTCGAACCCCGCCTTGGTGAGGTGGGTCTTGGCCGTGGCCGTCGCCTGGTTGTCGTGCAGGCCGGGAGCGCCCGCTGCCTCCCGCTCCTCGGCCGAGGCCATCTCCACCACGGCCGACACCGTCGGATTTCCCTCTTCGAGACTTCCCATGTTTCCCGAGCCTAGACACCTCGGGGACCGCCGAGGACCGGCTCGGCGTCGCTACTCGTCGGCCACCCCTTCGGTGCCTGCGGCGGCCCGCGCCTGGCCCCCGTAGACGGTCCAGAGCCGGCCCAGGAGCAGCCGGCCGAAGTCGTCGAGGACCCGGTCCCGGGCGACGGAAGACGGCCCGTGGGCCCGGAAGGTGGCCAGCTGGCGGGCGAAGTCGTCAAGGTGGACGTGCAGGATCCCGGCCCCGACCACCTCCCCTCCCTCCTCGCCGTCGCCCTCGGTGTGGCCCCGGAAGACCCGGACGTACAGCGTGGAGGTGGCGGGCCAGCGGTCGAGGCCGGGCTCGTCGAGCACGTCCTTGAACCCCCGAATGGTCAGCGGACCGCCGGCGTCTCCGCTCAGGAACAGCCGGTAGTACGCGTGGGTGCGGTCGGGCTCGGCGTCGTCGACGAAGACGTTGAAGACCCCTCGCTCCACCGGTCGGCGGCCGCCCAGGGCCTCGCACTCGACCCAGCCCGCGGCGGTGGCCTCGCGGGAAGGGTCGGCGATGAAGCGGTCGACGTCATCGGTGGTGACCGTGAGGTGGAGCACGACGGCGCGCCCCGCGTCCCTCCCCTGCCGGAAGCCCTCCTCGTAGTCGGGCTCCCCGACGGTGAGAAAGCCCTTCAGCTCTTCGGTGAACTCGAGGTCGGTGGCCTGGCTGGGGGGCTGGTCCACGGAGGGCTAGACGACCCCACGTGGTCGGCGCTGCAGGAGGTACACGATCCCCGCCGCGGCCAGCACCTCGAGGATGAAGGCGATCCCGATCCCCGCGCCGATGAGGTAGGCGACGAGACCCCCGACGAAGGCGCCGCCGATCCCCACCGCGATGGTGAGGCCGATGGACATGGGGTTGGGCCCGGGAATGGCCAGGCGCCCGAGAGCACCCACGATCAGCCCGGTGATGACGAGGCTGATGAGGAACGAGATGAAGGACATGGCCTCAGTCTGCCCCAGCCGGGGCCCGAACCGGGGATGTCGCTCAGCCCTCCCTCAGCCCGAGGGCGGGGGCGGTCCCGCCGTGCCGGGGGAGGGAGCCGCGCCGGCGGCGTCGGCCCGGGCCCGCTCGAGCACTCCGCGGACCGCGGCGGCGGCCTCCGGCGGCGGGTTCGACGCCAGATAGGTCTCGAACTCGGCCACCGCGCCGGCCGCGTCGTTGCGGCCCTGGTAGAGGACCATCCCCCGGAAGAAGTGGGCGTCGGGATAGCCCGGGCTCACGGCCAGGGCCCGGTCGAGCGAGGCCAGGGCGGGATCGGTGAGCCCGGCCCGGGCGAGGAGCCAGCCCCGGTAGGTCAGGGCGACCACGTTCGAGCCGTCGGCCTTGATCGCCTCGTCGTACTCCTTGAGCGCCTCCACCGCCTTGCCCTCGGCCTCCAGCCGCTGGGCGTTGACGAGGTGGCGCGCCGTCGCCGAGGACGGCGTCTCGGCCGCGGTGGGCATGTCCACGCGCTGGCCCGAGAACGCCGCCACGCTCACCCCGGCCACGACCGCGACCGCCGCGATCGCGGCGACGACCACGATGCGGCCCCGGCGCCGGGACCTGCCGCCGCTCGTCGCCGGCGCTCGGCGTTCTCGGGAGGGCGCCCCCGAACCCGCCTCGAGCGCCCGCAGCACCGCCGCGGCTCGGGCCGTGTAGTCGTCGCGAAGCGTCGTGTAGTCGTCCTCGCCGAGGTCTCCGGCGTCGTGCTCGCGCTCGAGGTCGCGGAGGGAGTCGAGCAGGAACCCGCGCTCCTCCTCCAGCTCGGCGCGCGTGTCGGCGTCGAGGCTGGGGGTCACCGCTCGCCTCGCCTGCGGGGCCCGGACGCACTGGACAGAGCCTCCTCGACCAGGGCCCGGTCGGCCGGGGACACGGCCGCGTCGGGGCGGGCCCGCCACCGCCGGAAGGCGAGGGCCAGCCCGCCGACGGCGACCACCACGGCGGCCGCGGGCAGGGCCCAGACCAGGCCGGCGACGCCGTCGCCCTCGGGATTGAGCAGGATGGACGCGTCGTAGCGGCTGACGAGGTAGCCGAGGATGGCGCCGTCCGTCTCCCCGGCCTCGACCCGGCGCAGCACCTCTTCGCGGATGGCCTTGGCCGCGGGGGCGTCGGAGTCGGCCGCCGACAGGCCCCGGCACGTGGGGCAGCGCACCCGGTCGGCGATGCGGTGGGCCCGCTCGGCGTCGGTCGGCGGCCCCGGCCGGCCCTGGGCGCCGACGGCCAGGGCGACCACGAGCACGACGGCCATGACGGCCCACGACCACTTGCTACGCATGGGGCCCCACGGCCACTGGTCGTTCGGGAGCATCGGGCTCCGGAGGGCTCACGGCGACGGCCGGCGCCGACGCCGGCTCGGTCGGGCGCCGGCGGCGGCCGGGCCACGCGGCCAGCGCGGTGCCCAGGGCCATGATGCCGCCACCTACCCACAGCCACGCTACGAGGGGCTGGATGTTGACCCCGATCACCGCCGCCGTCTGGCCCGGCTCGGGCGCGGTGACCAGGGTGAGGTAGACGTCGCGCAGGGCGCCCACCCGCACCGACGGCGAGCCGATGGCCTGGGTCGCGAACGGGAACTGGTGCAGCGCGGGCCGGTAGACCCGACGGCCGTCGACCCGGACCCGCGCCGAGGTGGTCGTCTTGTTGGGGAGCCGGGTGGTGCTCGTCCCCAGGTAGGTGAGGGAGTGCCCCGAGAGGTGGGCGGTCTGGCCGGGCTCGAGCCGGAACTGGCGATCCGTCCCGTACGCCTGGCTGGCGGCGAAGGCCACCGCGATGACCACCACCCCGAGGTGCACCACCATCCCCCCGTTGGCCCGGCCCACCAGGCCCCGCCAGGCGCCGCTCCCCTGACGCCGGGAGGCCCGGGCCGAGAGGGCGAGCTGGCGGAGGGCGGCGGCTCCGGCAAAGGCGCCGAGGCCGAAGGCGAGGAGGGGCGCAAACCCGCGCAAGCCGGCCAGCACGCAGGCGGCGACGGTGAGGGTGGCGGCCCACGCCGGCCACAGCAGCCGCCGGTGGAGCAGCTCACCCGAGGCCTTGCGCCAGGGCAGGGCGGGCGCGACCGCCATGAGGAACAGCAGGGTGAAGCCCACGGGCATGGTCATCCGGTTGAAGTAGGGCGCGCCCACCGACAAGCGGTCGCCGTTCACGGCCTCGGCGATCAGCGGGAACACGGTACCGAGCAGCACGACGAAGGCGAAGGCCCCGAACGCCACGTTGTTGGCCAGGAACGACCCCTCCCGCGACACGGGAGAGTCGATGGAGCCCGGCGAGCGTAGGCGGTCGCCCCGCCACGCGATGAGGGCGATGGACACGGCGACGATCACCGCGAAGAACGCGAGGAGCAAGGGCCCGATCGCCGACTCGCTGAAGGCGTGCACCGAGTCGAGGACACCGGAGCGGGTGAGGAACGTCCCCAGGATGGTGAGGGCGAAGGTGGCCACCAGGAGGGACAGGTTCCAGACGCGCAGCATCCCCCGGCGCTCCTGGACCATCACCGAGTGGATGTAGGCGGTCGCGGTCAGCCACGGGAGGAACGAGGCGTTCTCCACCGGGTCCCAGGCCCAGTAGCCGCCCCATCCCAGTACCTCGTAGGACCACCAGGCGCCGAGGATGATGCCGGCGGTGAGGAAACCCCAGGCGAACAGCGTCCAGCGGCGGGTCTCGACCAGCCATCCCTCGCCCAGGCGGCCCGTCACCAGGGCGGCGACGGCGAAGGCGAACGGGATGGTGAACCCCACGTAGCCCAGGTAGAGCATCGGGGGGTGGAACGCCACCAGCGGGTGGTTCTGGAGCAGGGGGTTGGGCCCCTGGCCGTCGAAGGGCGTCACGCCGGAGACCAGCCGGAAGGGGTTGGCGGGGCCGGCCATGAGCCCGAAGAAGAAGGCGGCGACGACGAGGCCGGTGATCGTCGCCCAGCCCACGAGCGGGTCGCCGACCCGGTCGCCGAAGTGGCGGGCCATCACCGCCAGGTAGCCGGCCAGCACCAGCGACCAGAGGAGGATCGACCCTTCGAGGGCCGACCACATCCCGGTGATCGTGTACAGCAGCGGCGTCCCCCGGCTGTTGTTCTCGGCCACGTACCGGATGGAGAAGTCGTGACCCAGGAGGGCCGACTGCATGGCGATCGTGGCCAGGACGGCCCCGCCCAGGACCAGCCACACGTAGCGCTGCCCGGCCCGCAGGAGACGGGCGTCGCTCCGGCGGAGGCCGATGGCCAGGGTGACGACGCCGAGGACGGACGCGGCCAGGCCCACGGCGACGCCTGCCGCGCCGAACGCCGCGTTCATCGGACCCCCGTCATGGGTTCGGGGTGGGGACGCTCGTGACCCGCTCGGGGTGGTCGGCGACGTAGGACTCGGTGTGCTTCACGAGCATGCGGTCGCTGGCGAAGCCGTCGCCCTGGAAGCGGCCCTCGAGGACCACGGGGATCCCGGGCTTGAAGAGCTCGGGCGGGTCACCCCGATGGACGATGGGGACCTGCACCCCGTCCCCGGCGATGCGGAAGGCGACCCGGCCGCCCGCCGAGGACACGCTCCCGGCGACGACCGTACCCTCGATGCGGAAGCGCCGCTCGCCCAGCTCCTCCCGCTGGGCCACGGCCTCGTCGGCGGTGCGGAAGTAGAGGGTGGCGTTCCCGAGGCCGCGGAACACGAGGAAGCCGAGGGCGGCCACCACCACGGCGCCCGCGATCCAGAGCCGGCGACGCTGGGCGATCACCGGCGCGCTTCGGTGTCGACCGCGGCCTTCGGCCCGGAGCCCTCGTCTCGGCCCAGCACCCGGGCGAGGGCCCGACCCCGCCAGCGCAGCCGGGCGACGTAGGCGGCGAGGGCGACCGTGGTCAGCGCGTACCCCGCGACGAGGTAGCCGGTGTGCGTCAAGGGACGGCCTCGGGGGCGAGCCGGTCCTCGGCCTGGACCGGCGCGTCGGCCTCGCCGCCCTCGGCCCGGCGCTCGGCCAGGGCGTCGGCCAGCTGGCGCTCGTCGGCGAGCTCCTCCATCCGGGCCAGGCGAAAGCGGTGGATGAGGAGCCACGAGTAGAGGAGGGTGAAGGCCAGTACGCCGACGACGAGGGCGAGGGCCATGGTGCCCTTGATCTGCGGGTCGAACAGGCGCTGGCGGTCGAGGAGGCTGGCGGGCTGGTGGAGGGTGCGCCACCACTCCACCGACTGGTGGACGATGGGCACGTCGACGAAGGCGGCGATGGCCACGATGGCGGCCCGCTTCGACCTGACCTCGGGGTCGGCCGGTACCCGGCGCACGGCGAGGTAGCCCAGGTAGAGCACGAGGAGGACCGCGGTGGAGGTGAGCCGGGCGTCCCAGGTCCACCAAACGCCCCAGGTGGCCCGGCCCCAGATCGACCCTATGGCCAGGGTGAGGGCGATGAAGAGCACACCCACCTCGGCCGAGGCGCCGGCGGCCAGGTCCCAGAACCGGGACCGGGTGCGGCGCCACAGGTAGAAGATGCTGGCCAGGGTGGTCACGCCGAAGGACACATACATGGCCAGCCAGGCGGTCGGGACGTGCAGGTACAGGAGGCGCACGGCGTCCTTCTGGTTGACGTCCGGCGGGCTGACGACGAGGGCGAGCCAGGCCGTGAGGGCGAGGCTGGCGATGGCCAGCACCCCCAGGACCCGCGTTGCCCGCGAGGCGGTGGTCATGCCTCCTCCAGGAGGGGGCCGAAAGCGACGACCCCGAAGACGGTGTAGATGGCGGCGAAGACGGCGAGGAGCCGGACCCACGGCCAGGCGTCGCCCGGGACGGTGGCCAGGGCGGCCTCGCTGGCCCGGGTGGCGGCCAGGAGCACCGGCGCCAGCACGGGCAGGACGAGGAGGGGCAGGAGGGTGTCGCGCACCCGCAGGCCGGCGGCCACCGCGCCGTAGACGATCCCTGCGGCGGCGATGCCGACGGTGGCCAGCACGCACACGAGAGCCAGGAGGGCGACGTCGTGCAGGGGCACGTCGTAGAGCACGGTGACGCCCACGGCGAGGACGGCCTCGAGGAGGACGAGCTGGACGGCCACCGCAGCCGCCTTGCCGAGGAAGACGCCGGCCCCGTCGAGGCCCGAGAGGCGAAGGGCGTCCCGGGCACCGCCGTCGGCCTCGATGGCGAAGGAGCGCTGCACGGCGAGCACGGCCGCGAAGAGGACCGTGACCCAGAACAACCCGGCCGCGGCCCGGGCCAGGATGCCCCGGTCGGGGTCCAGGGCGAAGGCGAAGAGGATCAGGACGAGGACGGCGAAGGGGACGACCTGGTTGGTCGCCACCCGCGAGCGGGCCTCGACGCGGAGGTCCTTGGCCGCCACCAGCCCGGCGTCACGCCACAACGCCGGCTCGCTCCCTGTCCGTGCCGGCCGGTGCGTCGGCCCCGTTTCCGTCGATGGTTCCGGCCAGAAGTCCGCCCGCGACCCGGCCGCCGGCCATGGCCACCTGGCGGGTGGCCAGGGCACGCGCCCGGTCGAGCTCGTGGGAGGCGAGGACCACGGTGGCCCCGTCGGCGGCGGCGGCCCGGATGATGCCGTCGAGGAGGTCGCGCCCGGGGGCGTCGAGGCCGGCGTGGGGCTCGTCGAGGAGCCACAGCTCGGGCTCGCGGGCGACCACCGCGGCGAGCGCGGTCCGCCGGCGCTGCCCTGCCGACAGGCGCCCGACGGCGACGTCGCGCAGCCGGCCGCCGAGGCCCAGGCGGGTCATGGCCTCGTCGCCCGCCGCCCGCGCCCGCCCGGCCGCCCGGGCCGCGAAGCGCAGGTTGTCGGCGACGGTGAGGTCGTCGTAAAGCCCCGAGCCGTGGCCCAGCAGCCCCACCCGGCGGCGCACCGCCCGCCGGTCGGCCTTGAGGTCGTGGCCCAGCACGTGGTCCTCGCCCGCGCCGATTGCGACGAGCCCGGCGCAGGCCCGCAGTAGCGTCGTCTTCCCGGCTCCGTTGGGGC
>DASZOE010000543.1:0-1979 GCA_035550945.1 Acidimicrobiales bacterium | reverse complement strand
GGCGGGGCCGTGGGCGACGCCGGGCAGCGGTGCCCGCCAGGCCACGCGCCCGCTGGCCAGGTCGAAGGCCACGAGCGAGCCCTCCCACGTGGTGGCGACGGCCCGGTCCCCGGCCACCACCGGCGTGTTCGTCCGCTCACCCGTGCGGGCCTGCCACCGGAGGGCGCCGGTGGCCCGGTCGATGGCGAGCAGGCCGTCCTCGGTAGGGACCAGGACGGCATCGGCCGTGAGCCGGGGTGCGACGTCGCGCAGGCCCCGACCGTCGAAGGTCCAGCGGGCCCGCCCCGCCGGGTCGAGGAGCGTGACGTGAGAGTGCCCGAAGGTGACGGCCACGCCGTCGCCGTCGGCGCCGGGCATGCCCACGTAGGACGGGGGCGGCGCGACCCAGCGCCACCGGGGCTCCAGCACGCCGGCGGGGTCCGGTCGTGGTGCCGGGGACCGTCCCTCCTCCGAGCGGTCGCAGCCGGCCAGGGCGACAACGGCGACGAGGGCGGAAACAACGGCAGGGGCGGCGCGTCGCATGCTGGGACCTCCGGTCATCGGTGCAAGGGTGGGAGCCCGGCCTTGGCGTCGGCCAGCTTCCCGACGAACCAGGCGCCCTGGCTGAGGGTGTCCTCGGCGTGGGTGATCACCTCGGTGGCCACCGCGTCGGTGACCATGTCGGGAAGGCTCTGGCAGGTCGGTGACCTGCGGGCGATGGCGAGCGCCACCTCGCGCCAGGCCGGTGCCGAGGCGGGGAGCGTCATGTGGGAGTCGGGCTGCATGCCCGCGTCGACGACGATGTTGTGGGCCCCCTCGAGTCGGCTGTGACGGGCGGGGACGACGAGGTCGTAGCGGGCCCCGATCGACGTGACGTGCACGCCGGCCGGAGGCGGTGTGGTGCTGAGCCGGGCCAGCAGCGACGACGTCTCGGCCAGCTGGTGAACCGACTTGCCGCTGAGGTCGGGCCCGTCGCTCCGGGCGAGGGCCAGGCCGGTCTCGACCGCGTAGCCCGACGTGCTGTGGCCGACCATGTTGGCCGCGGTGGCCAGATCGGCGCCCGTGTTGGGGGCGCCCAGCAGGACCAGGGCGTTGAGGTGGGGGAGCTGCGGGTCGCCGGCGTCGGTCTCGTGGGCCAGGGCCTGGCGGGCGACGATCCCGCCCTGGGAGTGGGCGATGATGTCGACGGGCACGCCGGGGCGCTCTCGGGCCACCCTCTCGAGGAGCTGGCGCAGGCGGCGGGCCGAGGTGCGGATGTCGGTGGTGGTGTCGCGCCCGTGGTACGGCTGCTCCTCGGAGGTGCCGCCCCGGTAGGAGAACCGGATGACGTCGCCGGGGCCGTACCCGAGGGCGGCGGTGTCGAGGGCGGCGACGGACTGATCGTCGCGGTCGCTCGTCGACCCCAGGCCCGCCACCTGGACGGCGACGTGCCCTCGCCCCGGCGCGGGTGGTGGGCTCTCCGACGCCGGGGTGCAGTCGTGGCGCTGGGCCTCCCAGTCGGCGACGGCCCGGGCCACCCGCGCCATGTGGGTGACGGGGTTGGTGTCGAGGGCGTTGCTCACCAGGCCTCCGAGCTCCTCGACGCGGGCCCGGAGGGCGGCGAACTGGTGGTCGAGGGCGGCGTCGCCGATGGCGACGGCGCCGCGGCCCACCCAGCGCAGGGCGCCCTCGGCCAAGTGGCCGAGTCGGCCCAGTCCCAGCAGCGACGCGGCCAGGCCGCGGCGCTCCTGCGCGACCGAGCCGGGCCGGCGCTCCTCGTCGGGGACGAGATGGACCTCGGGCGCGGCCCCCGCGAAGAGGCTGGTGGGGTCGATGTACGCGTCGCCGACCCGGGCGCCGAAGTGAAGGCGGTCGGCCGCGGTGCCGAGGGCCTGGCCCTGGACGACCTTCTGGCCCCGGGCCACGGCGATGGTGCGCAGGAACGAGTAGCTCGTGCGGATGCCGTCGGGATGGAGGACGACGACGTGGAGGCCGCCGGCGACGACCCCCGCGAAGACGAC
>DASZOE010000542.1:0-5543 GCA_035550945.1 Acidimicrobiales bacterium | reverse complement strand
ATCCCACCCGGCAGCCGGCCGAGGAACCGCTCCCGAGCCCGACCCGGCCGGCGACGGAGCCACCCCGTCCCGAGCCCGAGCCGGTGTGATCCAGGCCGGAGGCGTCCGTTCCGGCGACCTTTGGGCGGTTGCCCGTTTGGGTAGAAGGTAAGGAGTGCAGTATGCCCACTCCAGGTTGAAGGAGTTGGTCCACATGCCCAACCGCGACGACACTTTCGTCCCCGAAGCACCTGTCGACACCGTTGCAACCGAGCCCCCTCTGCGGGAGACGGCGGACGCCCAGCCCCTTCCCGGGGAGCTGCAGACCAGGCTGGACGAGATCGAGCGCCAGGACATCAGCCCGGCCGGCAGGGCGGCATGAGCGACGCCAGGTCCTGAGCGCTCGCGGGCCGTCGGCGCGCCGCCGGCCCGCTCGGAACGGCCATCGGCCCGCTCGCCTCCGGGTGAGTGCTACTCGGTTCGTAGGCCGACCCCGGTGACGCCCGGGCGCGTCCACTGGGGCACCGGTCGACCGCCGTTCCTGGGCCCCATCGGCGCACCGTGCTCGTCGGTGCGCAAGAACGAGTGGGTCGGGAACTGCGGCCACCCCTCGGGCGAGTCCTCCCACTCCTCCCGCCGCCCGTAGGCGGTCATGTCGAGCAGCCCGAACGAGGGACTCATCACCTCGTCGCCCCGGCCGGTCGTCCAGTACGTCAGGTAGATCTTGTCCTCCCGACGCAGGTAGCAGGAGATCCGGCCGGCGACGCCCACGGTGCGGTCGTCGAGGTGGGCGTTGGAGTACCACGGCGCTGTGTAGCCCATGAAGTCGCGGAACGCCGCGATCTCCTCGTACGGCCCGTCGCCGAGGACGGCGAAGGTGACCCCGTTGGCGTTGAGGTAGGCGGCGTCGGCGGCGTCCCCCATGTTCCAGGAGTTCCTGGTGCAGCCCTCGCACTGCCACTCCCATGGCTCCCCGTCGTAGAACATGTGGCTGTAGACGACCAGCTCGTCGCGCCCCTCGAAGACATCGCCGAACGCGACCGGGCCGTCGGGGCCGATGACGGTGGTGTCGGGCGGCACCTCTGTCATGGGCAGCCGGCGCCGGGCGGCGGCGATCGCGTCGCCCTCGCGGGTGTGTGCCTTCTCGCGCTTGCGCAGCTCGAGGAGCTGTCGCTCGAAGTCGTCGTGGTCCGTGACGGTCGGAGCTGGCGTGGTCATGGTTCCTCTTTCAGGTTTCGGCTCCTGGCTTCGCTACCACGGCGGTGGGAACGACGGTTTGGACGTCCGGCGAGGCGAGAACTCATCGCCAGGGCGCGCCCGAGCCGGCGTGACGCGCCCGGCTCTCGCGTACGGACCGCGTCACACAACCCTCGTCCCCGAAGCAGGTCGGGACTGCCCTCCAACGCCGGCTCGATGGCGTGGTCGCACTGGTTGCCGCCTTTCGAAGGGTTGCTGCGGTGAGCACTCGCGGCGACCCGTCCCTACACCTCCTCCCCGAGCACACTCATGACGCCGCGTATCACGCGCTCGCATCCGATGTCTGTACGTGTGGCGAGCGTGTTGCCGGGCCACCCGGTGACGCGGGCCCGTGGTGAGGCGAGCCGCAAGGTGAGCGGTGAAGGGCATCCCGAGCCGCTCGGGTGAGAGGAGCAGGGGACGTGGCTGCACCGAAGTTGCCCCACGAAGTGATCGTCATGATGGCGGACCGCGACGTTCGGATGCACCACTACCTCTGGCACCAGGTCCGCAACATGTGGCTCTTCTACGACGAGGCGACCCGGGACGAGATCCGGGCGCTGGGTTGGGAACCGCCGAGGCCGGGTCTGCGTCCGGGACCCGATGGCCGCCCCCAGATCGCCTTCGACAACGACTCGGGCGAGGACTTCCTGTACATGCACCGGCAGATGATCGCCGAGGTGAACAAGGTGCTGGCTCGGGTCGGCGATCCCTGCTACCCGTCGGTCATGGGGTGGGCCCCCATCCCTCGCCCCGACGACGCCGACTATCCCGTCCCTCCGCCGTGGGACACGGGTGACGACGGCTTCAACGCCTACCTTGAGGAGGTGAAGTCGGTCGAGCACTTCGAGGCCGACTTCGTCACCTGGGAGCAGCGGTACACCGACCCCGAACAGTTGCGGCAGTGGAGCCTCGGGCAGTTCGGCACCGTGCTGGAGTACACGATCCACAACGAGATGCACATGCGCTGGGCGGCGGAACCGGCCGCGATGCGGCCTGACGTCGGCGACACCAGTCCCGACGACATCGACCCCAGCTGGGACGATCCGGCCTACGACTACCTGGGAGACACGTACTCGAGCCACGTCAACCCGGTCTTCTGGAAGCTTCACGGGTGGATCGACGACCGCATCGAGGACTGGCGCCTGGCCCACGGACTCGACGAGGTCACCTGGACCGGCACCTGGGTGGGGAACATGCCTCACGGACACGAGGGTGAAGACCCCCACGCCCTCCTGACCTCCCTGCCCGACACCCCGGCGCTCTCGGGGCACGAGCACGGCCACCACACCGGTGACATGGGCAAGGTGCTCGCGGCCGTGAAGCGCTCGGGCACGTTCCATCAGTTCCGGACGCGCTTGGACCTCTGACGGTCGGCTTGGCCCGAAGGGGGCGCCGGCGTTCCGGCGGTCCGGGTGGGGGGCGCCTCATCGTCCCCCGGCCTGGGTAGAGGTGTGACGCTCAGGAGGTCGCACGCTGCTGATCAGGTCCGCTGTCATCCGCCTGCTCCTGACCGTCACCGCCGCGACGGTGGTCGCCGGCGGGCACGCCCCCGCGATGGGTGCCACCACCCCCGAGTCCTATGTGGCCGTCGGTGACTCCTTCACGGCCGGCCCCCTCGTCCCCAACCAGCTGCCCGGCCCTCCGCGATGCTGGCGGTCCGACCACAACTATCCGCACCTGGTCGCCGGCGCCCGAGGATCGGTGCTGCGGGACCGCAGTTGCAGCGGCGCCGACACCACCGACCTCACGTCGCCCCAACCGGTCTTCGGCGGGCCCAACCCGCCCCAGCTCGAGGCCCTCGACAGCGGCGTCGACACCGTCACCGTACAGATCGGCGGGAACGACATCGGCTTCTCGGAGATCCTCCATCGGTGCACGGCGCTCCTGCCACTGGGGACGCCCTGTCGGGACCTGTACACGAGCGGAGGGGTCGACGAGATCAGCAGGCGCATCACCGCGACCGGCCCGAAGGTGCGAGCCGCTCTGGCCCAGACCGCCCGGCGCTCTCCCGAGGCACGCGTCTTCGTCCTCGGCTACCCGGCGATTCTGCCGGAAGCGCAACTCGGATGCTGGCCGGTGATGCCGATCGCTCCCGGTGACGTTCCCTACCTCCGGGACAAGCACAAGGAGCTGAACGCCATGCTGGCCAACCAGGCGGCAGCGGCGGGCGCCACCTACGTCGACCTCTACCGTCCGAGCGTGGGTCACGACGCGTGCCAGCTCCCCGGAGCCCGGTGGGTCGAGCCGCTAGTCCCGCTCTCGCCCGCGGCCCCCGTCCACCCCAACGCCTTGGGGATGCGACGCATGGCAGCCGTCGTGCTCGACGCCATGGCCCGCTGACCGCGGTCTCCACGCGCTTGCGACTGGCCGCTCGGGCGGCGCCCGCCGGCCGCCCCGATCGCCGATGCGGGTAGGCTGCCCTCCCGGACTGCTCTCTGCGAGGCTCCATGGCGCAGCGGACGAGGCACAGTGCTCTTCCCGGGGATCTGGCGCCTCGTGAGGCGGCGACCAGCCGTCCCTGCGGCGCGATCGGCCATCGCGTGCCGGCCTGTCGGGGAGGTGGATGACCGGTGCCCGATCCCGACCCGATCATCGGCCGGGCGCTGGCCCTTGGCGCCGCCGGAGCCGGTCGAACCGAGGCTGCCGAGGAGCTCGTGCGCCTGAGCGAAGGCCGTCGGGAGCCGCTGGCGTTGGCGCGCGACCGCTTCGTCGCCCGCCTCCACGCCGACTCCGCCGACTACGAGGCCACCAAGGCGCTGCTGCTCGTGAACGCCGCGCTGTCGCGGGTCGGCTGGTCCACCGGCGCCGACGGATGACCGGGAGCGCTTGGCGCGCCTGTAGACTCCATGTCGGCCAACTCCGCAGTGCGCCTGTTGGTGCCCAAGCGCCCCGCTCCTCGTGACCTTCTCGGGAAAGTGGCGGAAGCCGTGGGCGCCACGCCGCCGACCGCTCCGGTGGGCAACCGACGAACTAGTGCGATGACATCCGCTGACCACACCCTCGACGTCGCCCGCAGGCGCGGCCAGGTGGTCGTCACCGTCCACGGGGATCTCGGGCTTGCGGGCGCGATCCGCCTGGGCGCCGTTCTCGGGGATCTCATCGACGGTCAGGGAAACCTGACCGTCCGGGTGGACCTCCGCCGTGCCGGCGTCGTCGACCCGGCCGGCCTGGGCGTTCTCGAGGTGGCCGCCCGGCTCGCCAGGCGCCGGGGCGGCGACGTTGTGGTGACGTACCCCGCCGGCGACCGTCGGCCACCGGACGAGACGGTTGTCGCCTCCGGGGACGACAACCACCACCTGGTCGAGTTCTACGAGACCGACCCGTCCCTCGCCGAGTCGGTGAGCGACTACCTCGAACCGGCACTGCGGGACGGGCAGGCGGTGGTCGTCGTCGCGACCCCGCGGCACCGGGAGCTCTTCGAGGCGGCCCTCGCCGAGGCAGGCGTGGACGTCGAAGCCGCCCGCCGGGACGGTCGCTACCTGGATGTCGACGCCGAGAAGACGCTCTCCCGGTTCATGGCCGACGGCGCTCCCGATCCCCTCCGCTTCCGGCGAGCCGTCGGCCGCCTCGTCGCCGACGCCGTCGGCCCCGGACGCGCGGTGCGCATCTACGGCGAGATGGTGGCGCTCCTCTGGGCCGAGGGGAACGTCTCCGCGGCGATCGCCCTGGAGGACCTCTGGAACGACCTCGGACGCTCTCGCCCGTTCTCGCTCCTCTGCGCCTACCCCGTCAGTGCATTCGACCCCGCCGAGCACACCGGGCTGTTTCGCACGATCTGCGACCAGCACTCAGCCGCTGTCAGCGGCGGACGTCACTAGACCAGCCTGGTCCGTCCGTTGCCGTGTCGGTCAGCGCCGGCAGCCCGCGCGTGCGGGGCCCCCACGCCGAGTGCGGCCTTTCACATCCGCTCGAGCACGACGACCCCGTAGTCGGGGACATGCAGGTCGAGATCGGCATGCAGGCGCGCGTCACGGCCGCCGTTGGTGTGCTCGTCCATGAAGAGCATCGGGATCCCTCGGCACAGGATCGATGCCGCCGCCGCCACCTTCGACATGCGCAGGCCCCGTCCCCACCCGGCCACGTTGGCGATGCGGTCGGGCACGTTGCCCACCTCGTCGTGGCTCTCGGCGTAGTTGACGACCTTGTACCAGTCGTCGCTCACCTCGTGGCTCAGACGCATGGCCCGCGCCAACCCTCCCACGGGTGCGCCCCCACAGGCGTCGAGCAGCCGGTCGTGGAAGTCGTCGCCCCACTGGGTGTCCATCGGGCCCGGGAAATTGGTGACATCCCACTCGTTCGGCAGGTGCTCGGCCGTCAGCAGGCAG
>DASZOE010000541.1:0-3301 GCA_035550945.1 Acidimicrobiales bacterium | reverse complement strand
AGGGTTGGGAAGAGGTCCAGCTTCCCAAGCCACGGCCCTACATCGCCCCCGGATGGGCGATCACCGGGAAGTACGCCTACCTGGAGACGCGGGGACAGCTCCGGCACGTCTTCACCAAGAACACGCCCATCGGGCCGCTGGAGATCACGTCGACGGGTCGGTACTACGTCGACTGGGGCGACGGTGAGAAGAGCGGTCCCCACTCGATCGAGGGCGGACCGTGGCCCGACGGTGAGATCACCCACACGTACATCCACGTCGGGCGCTACGACGTGGTCGTCACCGAGGAGTGGAGCGCGACCTGGCGCCTCGGCCCTGCCAACGGCACCTTGACTGGGCAGCGCACGGTGGGTCGCATCGACGACTTCCGGGTCGAGCAGATCCAGGCCGTCGTCGGGCCCTGACTCGCCCGCCAGAGGGCGGACGCCCTACGGCGGCGGGCCCAGGACCACCTCGGTCACCCGCCGGTAGAGGTCCTCGGCCTCTTCCGGGCTGTCGGCGATGCACGTGGCGCCGACCTTGCCGTAGCCGGGGAGGGCCCCGAGGAGGTGGAGGGTCGCCCCCTTGCGCGTCGACGGGTCGAAGCCGAGACCGACCGAGTCGATGCGCTCGATGAGCCGGCCCGGCGGGGTGCCCACCAGGGCGGGGGACTTGAAGTTGTCGGTCGCCACGTAGAACTTCGGTCGCCCGCCGCTCACCAACGACCCCGTCGTCTGGTCGTACGTCCCCTCGGTCGCCAGGCGGGCCATCCAGAACGGGTGAGTCGTGCCCCCCATGCGCAGGTTGATCTCGGTCAACACGACCCCCGAGTCGTCGCGCCGGCCCGGCACCACCAGGAAGTCGATCCCGAAGGAGCCCACCACGCCCTCGTCCGCCAGCACCGCGGCCACCTTGAGCGCCTCTTGCTGGATGGCCAGCCGGTAGGCGGGGTCGGCCGGGAAGCGGCAGCCGAGGTACACCTGGTTGGCCGGCCCGCCGAGGAGCTGGTCGTGGGTCGACACCACCTCGTAGGACCCGGCGGGGGAGACGTGGAGCTGCACGCTGGGCGAGCGGGTGCCGGGCGCCCGGATCATCTCCTCGACGATCGCCCCCTCGTCCTCCACCTTGGGCAGGTACGACGGCCACGACTCCTCGGCCGCACAGAACGTGGTCGTCGCCGAGGTGATCGGCAGCTCCGACCCGTCGAGGGTGACGATGGCGCTGCCCTGGCCCGAGAACCCGTTGTTCAGCTTCACCACCACCGCCTCCGCCGAGGGGCGCCGGGACCGGATCACGGCCACGGCGGCGTCGAGGGCGTCCTCGGAGTGCAGGTTCTCGGCCCCGTCGAGCACGGGCACGCCGGCCCGCCGGGCCACCTGGCGGCCCCCGCTCTTGGACCCCAGCCAGATGAGCTCCGGCGCCGTGCCGTAGAGCGGCAGTCCCAGCGCCGCGCACACGTCCCGCTCGAGGGGCGTGACGTTGAAGGTGAGCACGCAGGCGTCGTCCGGATCCGGTGCCAGCGCGCGGATCCGGGCCAGCGCACCCGGCCGCTCGAGCAGCTTCTCGGACAGCGACCGGGGGACAGGGTCGTCGAGGGTCACCAGGTGGAGGCGCTCCCGCGCCCCTTCGGGGTCGGGCAGGAACCGCAGGTAGTAGGAGACGATCGCCGGGTCGATGGCGACCGACGTGACGTAGACGAGATGCAGGGCGGGGTTGCGGAGCTGCAGGACCGTGAACAGCAACCGCTCCTCGTAGAACTGGGCGGCGGTGATCTTGGCCAGCTCCACGGCCGGGAAGGTGATCGAGGGCACGACCACGAGCGTCCCGGAGTCGAGCTCGGAGGCGGACCGGTGGCCGAGGCGTTCGGCGAACGCCCGCTGGAGGGCGTCGAACGACGCCAAGCGCGCCGCCGCCGCCTCCTCCGCGGCCTCCTGCTCCACCTCCCCGTTCTCTCCGTCCTGGGGACGCTGAGCGCCAATCGTTGGCTCCGAGCGTCCCCGGAACTGGGAGCCCGCCGCCACGGTCAGGGACCGACGGCGTCGCCCACGGCCTCGTCCACGGCCTTGAGGACGTCGTCGTCGAGGGTGGTGCCGGACGCCGCCGCGTTCTGCTCCACCTGCTCGGGACGGGACGCGCCGGTGATGGCGGAGGCCACGTTGGGCTCGCGGAGCACCCACGCCAGGGCCAGATGGGCCATGGGCAGCCCCAGACGCCCGGCGATGGGCCGGAGGCGGTCGACGGCGGCCAGCACGTCGTCGTCGCGCCAGCGGCCCATCTGGCTGCCCATCCGCCCGTGGGCGGCCCGGGAGTCGGGGGGCGGAGGCGAGCCGGCGCGGTACTTCCCGGTCAGGATCCCCTGGGCCAGGGGCGACCAGACGATCTGGCCGATCCCCTCCCGGGCGCAGAGGGGGATGATCTCGGCCTCCGGCTTGCGCCACAGCATCGAGTACTCGGGCTGGCTGGACACGAAGCGCTCCGTGCCCGGGAGCGCCAGCGCCGCCCGCACCTGGTCCGCCGTCCACTCGCTGAACCCCAGGTAGCGGGTCTTGCCCGCCCGCACCAGGTCGGTGAGGGCGCCCATCGTCTCCTCGAGGGGCGTCTCCCTGTCGTAGCGGTGGCACTGGTACAGGTCGACGTAGTCCGTCCGCAGCCGGCGCAGCGACGCCTCGCACTGCTTGTGGACCTGGACCGCCGACAGCCCGCGGTCCTCGCTGGTCATCGGGAAGTAGGCCTTGGTGGCCAGGATGTAGGACGAGCGGTCGACGCCGCTCAGCACCTCGCCGAGGAACGTCTCCGCCGCACCCCGGCCGTACACGTTGGCGGTGTCGATGAAGTTGATGCCGACCTCGAACGCCTTGCGGACGCAGCCCACGGCCCGCTCCGTCTCGATCCCGCTCCCGTACGTGAGCCACGACCCGAGGCTGATCTCGGAGACGTGCAGGTCGCTGGCCCCGAGGCGCCGGTACCGCATCCGCGATGGATACCACGCCCCGGCCCGATCACCGTCACTCCGTGTGATCCGTACCATGGCCGCCGTGCCCGGGAGCGACACACGATGAGCCTCTTCGACCTGGCGATCGTCGTGCTCGTGCTCATCCTCGCCGTGGGGGGCTACAACCTCGGCTTCGTCGCCCGGGTGACGTCGTGGATCGGGGTCGCCATCGGCATCGCCGTGGCCGCCTTCGTCGCCCCCCGGATCCTCGACTCGTTCCGGTTGCCCGATCCCACCTCGAACCTCGTCCTCGTCGCCGGCATCTTCATCGTGATCGCCAGCATGGGGGGCGCCGTGGGCACGGCCATCGGCACCCAGCTTCGCCGGTCG
>DASZOE010000540.1:0-2482 GCA_035550945.1 Acidimicrobiales bacterium | reverse complement strand
CCGTTGGCCGCCGTCGTGGCCGCCTTCGGACTGCTGGCGGTCGTCGATGCCGCATCCCTCGCCGCCGGCGTCGCCTGGATGGGCCTGAACACGAACGTCTTCGTGATCCTGCCGATCTACTCGCTGTTCCGCTGGGGCTCCGGCCGCGAGGCCGCCGTCGGGCTGGCGTTCGTGTCGATCCCGGCGGTGCTGAGCGCCCTCGACGCCCCCGCCAGCAACGTGGTCGAGGGCGGGCTGTTCGTGCTGGCCGTGGCGGCCGTCGGCGTCGCCGTCCGGTACCAGAGCAACGCCCGGTCCCGCGGCATGGACCAGGTCAAGCTCCTGGAGCGGGAGCAGCTGGCCCGGGAGCTGCACGACACCGTCGCCCACCACGTCTCGGCCATCGCCATCCGCGCCCAGGCCGGTCGCGTCGTGGCCGCGTCCGATCCCGCCGCCGCCCTGGACGCACTCGCCGTCATCGAGGATGAGGCGTCACGGACGCTGGCGGAGATGCGGGCCATGGTCGGCGCCCTTCGCCACGGCGAGGAGCCCGACCTCTCGCCCCAGCGCGGCGTCGCCGACATCGAGCGCCTCGTCACGGTCAACGGGGCCCGGCCTCAGGTCGACCTCGAGCTCTCCGGCGACCTCGACGGTCTCCGGCCGTCGGTCGACGCCGCCCTCTACCGGCTGGCCCAGGAGTCGATCACCAACGCACTCCGCCACGCCCGCCGGGCGACGCGGATCCACGTGACGGTCAGCGGCGACGATGACTGCGTGCGGCTCACCGTCGGCGACGACGGCGACGCCGGCGCCTTTGATCCACGCTCGGCCTCGGGGTTCGGGCTGATCGGCATGGCCGAACGGGCCAAGCTCCTCGGTGGGACCCTCGAAGCCGGACCGAACCGGAACGGGGGGTGGACGGTGCAGGCCGTGCTGCCCAGAGACCATGGCTGACGGCGGAGGCCCGGCCCATCCGGCACCCACCGAGCCGCCCCTCGACGAGGGTGGCCCGCCGGCCATCCGGGTCCTCATCGCGGATGACCAGGAGATCATCCGCACCGGGCTGCGGATGATCCTCAACGCACAGGTCGGCATCGACGTCGTCGGCGAGGCGGTCGACGGCCGGGAAGCGGTGGCGCTGGCCCGCCGGCTCCGACCCGACGTGTGCCTGTTCGACATCCGCATGCCGCACGTCGACGGCATCGAAGCCACCCGCCAGCTCGCCGGTCCCGAGGTCGAACACCCGCTAGCGGTCGTGGTGATCACCACCTTCGATCTCGACGAGTACGTGCACGGGGCCCTCAAGGCCGGCGCCCGGGGGTTCCTGCTCAAGGACGCCGGTCCGGACCTGCTCGTGCAGGCCATCCAGGCCGCGGCCCGGGGCGACGCACTCATCGCCCCCAGCGTGACGGTGAGGCTTCTGGCCACCTTCGCCAGCCCACGGGCCGGGACGCCACCGGCCCAGCCGGTCGAGCCGCTCACCGAGCGCGAAGAGGAGGTCCTCCTCACCGTCGCCCGGGGTCGGACCAACGCCGAGATCGCCGACGAGCTCTACATCAGCCTCAGCACGGTCAAGACCCACCTCGCCAGCCTCATGAACAAGCTCGGGGTACGGAACCGGGTGGAGATCGCCATGTGGGCCTACGAGACGGGCCGCGTCGGGAGTTGATCATCCGGGCCTCGGCACGAGCGCGCTCGGGCGAAAAAATGGAACAGGACCGGACGGCGAACGTCTGAGAGACTGACCCTGGCTGGCAGGACTCGAGGTGCGATGGTGCGACCGGTGCATGGCGGATCGCTGGTGGGCGATCGCCGCCCTTGTCGTGGCCCCGCTGCTGTGGGCCGATCCTGCGGGAGCCGAGACCACCATCGAAGTCGAGGCCGGCTACGCAGGATCCTTCGTGCCTGGCCAGGAGGTGCCGGTGCGGGTCCGGGTCTCGACCGACCGGCTGCTTCGCGCCACCCCTCGAGATGATGACCCTCCACGTCTCAAGTCCTCGTCATCTCCGCCTTCTGCCGGGGTCGTGAGCAGCGGTCATCGCAGCGACAGCGCTGGCGCTCGGTCGTGCGTACCGCTGGAGTGAACGTAGGTTCTGGTGGCCGCTCTTGGCCATCAGGAGCGGCAGGTTGACCCCTTCCTCGGCTAGGTGTGTCAGAGCGGAGTGGCGCAGCTGGTGCAACGTCCAGCCGCAGCTCGCCACTTTGAGCGAGCCCTTCTTGAACAGGTACTCGGCCCGCTCGTAGGACAGCCGCCCCCGCCCCGTGACGGGACATAGGTCGGCGGCTGCGGGCGTACGGGCTGGCCCGGGGCGTCGATCGGCCAGGAAGATCGGCCCGGCCCGGCGATCGCCTATCACCCGTGGTAGGAGCCGCGCCGATCCAGACTGGAAGTGGAGCCAGTCGGCGTCACCCCCCTTGCGCCGCACCGGGAGGCGCTTGTTCTCCAAGTCGAGATCATCGACGTCGGACGACAGGACCCTTCCCCAGGTCCTCAGAGCGCTAT
>DASZOE010000539.1:0-1639 GCA_035550945.1 Acidimicrobiales bacterium | reverse complement strand
GTGACGACCAGAGGTCGTCGATGTCCGTGGCCCGCCAGTTCTGAGGGGCGTTCTCGGCCGAAGGCCTCGGAACCATGGCCTCCGCGAGGAACACGTCGTCTGCTCGCCCCGTGGTGTCGCGAACCGCCCGGTACAGCGCCGGGCCGCTCGATCCCGTGCCCCGGGCGCCGAGGGAGAAGGCCACCTCCACGTCGGCGACGCCCGCCCGAACGGCCCGCAGCGCCAGCTCACGGGTCAGGCCCTGCTCGAGGCACCCGTCGCCGAACAGCATGCCGCCGCCCTCGAGGGCGAGGCCGTGGGTGTTGTCCCAATCGTGAAAGACCTTGGCCAAGAGGTCGCCGAGGGAGATGCGCGGGTACCCGCTCGTCCTCGCCTCGACGGCGTCCAGCGTTCGGCTGTACACGACGCCCGGAGGGAGGAGCCTTAGGGGGAGGGCCAGCTCGCGCAACGCAATGGCGGTGTCGGAGGCCACCTTGCGGCGCAAGCCTGTCCAGAAGGCGGGATAGAGCGACTGCCAGAACTCGCGCATTGCCGCCACCGGCGTGCGCAGGTGCCCGGCCGCGAAGGCGTCGGTGAGGTAGTGCTGGGCGGCGGCCTCCCGGGCCATGGCCCGGGACAGGTCCCCCCCTTGCCGCCCGAGCTGCCAGGCCTCGTCGAGCGCTCGCTCATGGAGGTGGCGGTACGCCTGTCGCGCCGAGCCGAAGAGCGAGGGTGGACGGTCGCCCATCGTGGTCGAGCCTCGTAGGCCAGGCGCGACGAAGTGGTCGTCGTTCGACGTCCCCAAGGCCAGAAAGCGGTCGCGAACCCGTCGCTCGACATCGGTCTCGGCCGCGCTGGCGCTGAAGTTGAACGCCGCGAACTCCCCATCGGCCTCGAATCGAGGGTCGACCAGGCCCTGGTCGGCGGCCATCACCTTGAGGGCGCCGATGATCTCGTCTCGGGTGCCCGGACGCTCTCCCCTGTCGCCAGGGTGCAGGGCGAGCATGAAGAGCCCGTCGGAGGCGAGGGCCTCGGCATGGGAGCCGTCTCGGAGAGAGGCGGGAACGGGGAAACCGTCGGGGACGAAGAAGTCCGCGCTCAGGGCGACGACGTCGCCGAAGCCCAGTTCCAGCCGCTCGTGGGGAGCGTCGCCGCCGACGTTCACCAGCGCCCCACCCGTGCCGCCGTCGCCGAGCGCACGGTGCTCCTGGGCCTTCACCGCCCGTCAACCCTTCTGGCCCGGGAACACGTCGGCCTCCGAGCGGTGCCACACGGGGTGGTCACCGGACGTCTCGACGTTGAAGCCGTAGTCGTAGGCGATGGACCCGCCGATGCTCCCGCCGACGACGGTCAGGGCGGCAGCTGCCAGGGTCAGGACGAGGGCGACGGCGCCCGCGTGCGGGTCGTCGTTGTAGGCGAACCAGCGCAGGGCGATGCCGACCAGGACCAACACCGTGACCGCCACCATCGTCCAGCCGTGGGCGTTGACGGTCCTACGGGCCTGGGTCCCCTTCTCAGTGGACTTGAGCCAGTCCCAGAAGCCGGTGAGCGCGGCGAACACGGACACGACGGCCCCGCCGATCAGGGTGAAGGTGGCGGCCCGGTAGAAGTCCCGGGCCCACTCCTGGTCCTGGCCCGCGAACGAGATCAGGTCGAAGGC
>DASZOE010000538.1:0-3593 GCA_035550945.1 Acidimicrobiales bacterium | reverse complement strand
CAGCACGCCGAGGGCCTAGGGGACCGACGTCTCCGGCGGCCTCCCTCCGCAGAGCGGCTGGACGGGGGGCCCGTCAGAGGGCCTCCTGCTGGGCCTCCTCCGGGAGCGGGGCGGCGGCGCCGAGGCGGGAGATCTGGCGCGACGTGGATGCGGCCACCGCCTCCTCCATGGCCTGGCCGAGGACGGCCCGGACGGCCTCGATGGCCATGGGGCGAACCCGCAGGAGGGCCTCGGTGACCTCGGGCAGGCGGTCGGCCGGGAGCCCGGCCATGACGAACGGCTCCCACACGTGGTGCTCGAACAGGGCCACGAAGCGCTCGGCCACCCGGGCCACGTCGAAGCGCAGCAGGGCGTGCTCGTCGAGGACGGCCGCCAGAGGGATGCCCGCGGCCACCAGCTCGGACCCCACCTTGAGCAACGTCGGGCTCGGCACCCGCCAGCCGTCGCCGTCGGGGACGAGGAGGCCCAGGTCGACGGCCCGCCGTACGAACCCGGGTTCGTCCTCCGCGTCCGGGAACAAGCGCCGAAGCTGGTCGGCGTCCACCCGGCCGGGGGCCTCGTCGGTCCACGGTGCGGTGAGGGCGTCCTCGAAGCCCAGGACGTCGGAGAGGCTTCGGCCCTCCTCCCAGGCGGTGAGGAGGTCCCGGATGGCGGCCAGCGAGAAGCCTCGCTCCTGGAGATGCCCGATGTAGCGCAGGCGGGCCAGGTGGCCGTCGTCGTAGACGCCCACCCGGCCGGCGAGGCGGGGGTGGGGGAGCAGCCCCGAGGTCTGGTAGGCGCGGATCGACCGGGTGGTGACCCCGGCGGCCCGGGCCAGCTCGTCGATGGTCATGCCGTTGTCCACGACTTCGCCCATCCTCTCCTCGGCCCTATTCTCCACCGTTGACCGTTACATCGGATAATGTTAGCATCCTGGGCGACGAGGAGGTAGCTGCATGCTCCAGACCCCCATGATGGCCGTCTCCCCCGGGTGGACGTGGGAGAGCTGGCTGTGGCTGGTCGTCCCCATCGCCATCTACTGCGTGGTCACCCTCTTCCTATTCGCCTTCGGCCGGGCCGACGAGCCCGGCTCCCTGGTCGGCTTCTTCTTCCGGCAGGTCGCCGACAGCCTCGAGCGGGCCACCGGCTTCCCGGGCTGGGCCATGGCCGGTGCCCTCACCGGCCTGCTGATGCTCGGCATCGCGGTGATGGGCTTCTACTGGGACGTGGCCTGGCACTACGACTTCGGGCGGGACAAGGAGCTGTTCACGCCGTCCCACACCATGATCCTCGTGGGCCTCGGCGGGTTGTTCTTCTCCGCCCTGGTCACGATCCTCTTCGCCTCCATCGAGGGCGTCCCCACCCGCTTCGGGGCCGGGCCCGTGCGGGTGCCCCTGCCCGCCGTGCTGCTGACCATCCTCGGGATCGGGGGCGTGGCCGCCTTCCCCCTCGACGCCCTGTGGCACGAGGCCTACGGAGTCGACGTCACCCTGTGGAGCCCCACCCACCTCCAGCTGATGACCGGCGGGGCGCTGGCGACCCTCGCCGTCTGGCTCCTCCTGGGCCAGGCCCGGCCCTGGGCCCGGCCCACGGCGCTGGGCAACGCCATCCACGCCCTCGCCGCGGGCGCCGCCCTCACCGGCCTCTCCATCTACCAGGGGGAGTTCGACTTCGGGGGGCCCCAGTTCCAGGTCGTCTTCCTCCCCATCCTGATCGCGGCCGCCGCCGGCTTCGTGCTCGTCCTCGCCCGCCTGGCCCTGGGCCCCTGGGGGGCGGTGAAGGCCGTGGTCGCCTTCCTGGTCCTCCGCGTCCTGCTCGGCCTGATGATCGGCGGGGCCCTCGACCACACGTATCCCGACTTCCCGCTGTACCTGCCCTCCGCCCTGCTCGTGGAGGCGGCCGCCGCCTGGCTGGGCACACGCCGCCGCCTCCACCTCGGCCTGGTGGCCGGTGTCCTGCTGGGCACCGTCGGGATGGCCGCGGAGATGACCTGGATCGGGCTCACCCGGGGATCGACCAACTGGCCCCTCGTCACCCTGGTCGAGGCCGTCGTGCTCTCGACCCTCGCCGCAGTGGGGGCCGCGGTGCTGGGCGTGGGGCTGGGCCGGGCCTTCCCTGAGCGCGCCGACACCGACACCGACGGGACCGGCAAGGGCCGGGCGGGGGACTTTTCGGGCGTGCCCGTCGTGGCCCTCGCCCTGGCCGGGATCGCCCTGATCGCGGCACTGGCCTTCCCCGTGCCCCGCCGGGTGGGCGACGTCGACGCCACCATCGCCCTCCAGCGCCAGGGTGACCTGGCCCTGGTCGACGTCACCCTGCGCCCGCCCGACGCCGCCGACGACGCCATCGCCTTCGCCGTCAGCTCCTGGCAGGGCGGGGGCACCAGGCAGGCCGACCTCGAGCGCGTGGGTCCCGGGCACTACCGGACCACCGAGGCCCTGCCCGTCACCGGGTCCTGGAAGACGGTGGTCGCCCTGCTGCGCGGCGACCAGGTGATGGCTGCGCCGGTGTACCTGCCCGCCGATCCGGAGATCGGCGCCCCCGAGATCCCCGCCGTGCCCTCCCGCGACGTCTCGTTCGTGCGCAACACCAGCCTGTTGCTGCGGGAGCAGCACTCGGGCCCGGCCTGGCCTGCGGTCCTGGCCTACTCGGGCCTGGCCGTGCTCGTCGCCGCCTGGTTCGCGCTCATCGCCTACACCGCCGTGCGCATCTCGCGTCGCGACGACGGCGGGCCCCGGCAGGGATGGGACCGGGACCGGCGCGGCCCTCGGCAGCCGGAGACGGTCGGCGCGCCGAGCAGCGACGGCAACGGTGCCGGTACCTACAAGCCCGTCTCGGCCGGCTGGTACCAGACCCAGGGATGACCGCCCGCCGGCCCTAAGGTCGGCGGGATGACGGACAGGACCGTCGTCCCCTTCGGCGCGTGGTCCTCACCGATGACGCCCGAGCTGCTGACCGAGAGGGCCGTCCGGCTGTCGGAGCTGCGGGTCGTGGGTGGGGACGTGTGGTGGCTCGAGTCCCGGCCCGCGGAGGCGGGGCGCCAGGTGGTAGTGCGCCGCTCGCCCGACGGCACCGTGGTCGACGTCGTGCCCGAGGGGTTCTCGGCCCGCACCACCGTCCACGAGTACGGCGGAGGGTCGTACACGGTCGCCGGCCTCCGTGGCCCGGACGGAGTGGCCCGCTCCACGCTCGTGTTCTCCAACTTCGCGGACCAGCGCCTGTGGGCCGTCGAACCCGGCGGAGCGGCCGGACCTCGGCCCCTGACGCCGGAGCCGCCGGAGCCGGCCGCCTGGCGCTACGCCGACGCCCGGGCCCTTCCCGGCGCCGACTGGCTGGTGGCGGTGCGCGAGCGGCACCGGGGGGAGCGGGCGGCCGACGTGGTCAACGACGTGGTCGCGGTGCCGGCCGCGGGCGGCGATCCCCTGGAGCTGGTCAGCGGCCACGACTTCTTCGCCGCGCCCCGTCCCAGCCCGGACGGGGGCCGGCTGGCCTGGCTGGCCTGGGACCACCCCAACATGCCGTGGGACGGCACCGAGCTGTGGGTCGCCGACCTGGCCTCCGGGCCCGCCGGGTCGCCGACGGTGAGCGGCCACCGCCTGGTGGCCGGTGGACCC
>DASZOE010000537.1:0-3310 GCA_035550945.1 Acidimicrobiales bacterium | reverse complement strand
CCCGTCGGTGCCGCTCGGGCGGCCTGTGATCAGGCCGGCACTACCGGCGGAAGGGGAGACCGCCTCCCGGGAGCCCGGAGAACCCGGTCGGGACGGGGAGGCCGCTGGGGATGCAGGCGGCCACGTTCAGGTTGCCGATGGCGGGGACGCCAGTCGGCAGGTTCGAGGTCATGTCGCTCACGAAGCCCATGATCTCGGCGATGCAGGCGTTCATGCCGAACGGCAGGGGCAGGTCGGCGACGATCGCCGTGACGCAGCTCACGATCGTGGGCCCGATCTGCATCACCTGCTCCATCGACGGGATGGACGGCATGCTCGAGACCAGGTCGTAGATCGGGGCCAGGCAGCCCATCACCTTGGTGGGGATGTCCGTCAGCGACGACAGGTCGGGCAGCGCCCCCCCGAAGTCCGGGATGGACGGGATCGGGATCGACGGGATCGAGCGGAGGGGCGTGGAGGGAGTGGCGCCGGCCGGTCCGGAGCCCGTCCCGGCGTCGGCTCTCGCCGATGCCGCGCCGGTGGGCGTGGGCACCGAGGCCTCCGCACTGACCTGCACCTCGGGCGCCGCCGAGGTGGTCGGGCCGCCGGTGTCGACGGGCCCGGCCTGGAGGTTGGCGCTGCGCAGGACGGCGGCGGCCTCGTCGCCGCCACCCGCGGGCAGGACGACGGCGGCGGCGACGGCGGCGGTGAGGGTGAGGGCGGCGGCGGTGGTGGCGACGGCGACCTTGGCCGCCGATCCCCATCCACTCAGCCGGCCCGAGAATCCGGTTCTGAACATCTTGATCCCTTCACTTGTCGAGTACGGGGCGCCCGCTCGTGCAGGCCCGTGTTGTGCTCGCGGCCGGCGCCCGGCGGCGCATTCGCATCCGCCGACCGGCCACGTCCCCACTGTGCGGACCCGATGCCTAAGTGCAGGCAAAGTCGCAAGTAACTCTTGGCCGGCCCTCTCGGCGGGCCCGGTCCGGCGCCCCGGTGGCGGTAGCGTCGGCGCCGTGACCACCATCGCCGTGGTCGAGGACGACGCCCACATCCGTGCCGCCGTTGCCCGAGGCCTCTCGGAACGGGGCCACGTCGTCTTCGGGGCGTCGACCGGGCTCGGCGCGCTGGGTGAGATCGTCGAGCAGCGGCCCGACGTGGTCGTCCTCGACCTCGGCCTGCCCGATATCGACGGCCTGGAGCTGCTGCGCATGCTGCGGGCGGTGAGCAGCGTCCCGGTGATCGTGGCCACGGCCCGCGACGACGAGCGGGAGATCATCCGCACCCTCGACGCCGGGGCCGACGAGTACGTGGTCAAGCCCTACTCGGCCGAGCAGCTCGACGCCCGCATCCGGGCCGTGCTCCGCCGGGTCAAGGACGACGACGCCGACGCGCCCGTCCGGATCGGGGGGCTGGCCATGGACGCGCGCAGCCGGGTGGCCAGCATCGACGGCGAGCCCATGGATCTGAGCCGCAAGGAGTTCGACCTGCTCTGGCACCTCGCCAGCCGTCCCGGTGAGGTGGTCTCCAAGCGGGAGCTCCTCGCCGCCGTGTGGCGGCAGCCCTACGGGGGGCCCGAGAAGACCATCGACGTCCACCTGTCGTGGCTGCGGAGCAAGCTCGGCGAGTCGGCGAGGCAGCCCCGCTACCTGCGCAGCGTGCGGGGCGTGGGCGTGATGCTCGTCGACCCCGACGCCTCATGAGGGCGCGCCTGGCGCTGACCGCGGCGGCGGTGACGGCCATGATCGTTCTGGCCTTCTCGATCCCTCTGCTCCGGCTCACGCAGACGCTGGCCACCAACCGCGCCCTCGACGCCGCCAAGCTGGAGTCCCGGTCGCTGGGCGGCGCCATCAGCGCCGTGCCCGACCAGCCCGCGACCATCGCCCAGCTGGTGGAGCAGGCCAACGCCGGCAACCCCCGGCCCATCACCGTCTACCTGCCGGACGGCACCATCCTCGGCTCCCGCATCCCCGTCGACCCCGAGGTGGAGCTGGCCCGCAAGGGTCGCTCGTTCACCGCCGCCGCGCCGGACGGAGGCCGCGACGTGCTCGTCGGCGTGGCCGGCGCCGATCCCGACGCCACGACCGTCGTGCGGGTCCGGGTGGCGGCCTCCCTGCTGAGCCAGGGCGTGGCCAAGGCCCGGGCCGTGGTGGTGGCCATCGGGATCGCGGTGGTCGTGATGGCGGTCCTCCTCGCCGACTGGCTGGCCCGGTCGGTCCTCGGGCCCATGGGGAACCTGCTGGCGGTGACCCGCCGCCTCCAGCAGGGCGACCTCGGGGCGCGGGTGTCCCCGGCGGGCCCGCCCGAGGTGGCCGAGGTGGGCGTCGCCGTCAACGGCCTGGCCGACCGCGTGGGGGTGCTCCTCGCCGCCGAGCGAGAGGCGGCAGCCGACCTGTCCCACCAGCTGCGGACCCCGCTCACCGCCCTCCGCCTCGACGCCGAGGGCCTGCCGTCGCACCGCGACCGGCTGCGCATCGCCAGCGACGTCGACCGTCTCGAGCAGGTCGTCACCCGGGCCATCCAGCAGTCCCGGGGCAGCTCCCGCAGCCACGGCGAGCGGGCCGACGCCGGGTCGTGCGACCTGGGCGAGGTGGTCCGCAACCGGCTGGGGTTCTGGTCGATCCTCGCCACGGAGCAGGGGCGGGAGTGGTCGCTGCACGTCCCCCCCGGCCGCCAGCCCATCGGGGTGTCGCGGGAGCAGCTCGACGTGTGCCTGGACGCCCTTCTGAACAACGTGTTCACCCACACGCCGGGCGGGACCTCGTTCTCCGTCGAGGTCGCCCCCGGCGCGGGCGGGGAGTGGAAGCTGGTCGTGGAGGACAGCGGCCCCGGCGTCCCCGGGAACCGGCTGCCGGCCCGCGGCGCGAGCGGCGGCTCGGGCACGGGCCTGGGCCTCGACATCGTGCGCCGCACCGCGGAGGCGTCCGGCGGCCGGCTGGCGGCGGGACGGTCGGGCGACGGCGGCGCCCGCATCGAGGTGTCCTTCGGGCCCCCGGGCGGCGGGCGCTGAGCGGCGCCGGCTCAGCCGGTCAGGACGGGAACTGGCCCGGCTGCGGGGGGCCGCCGTAGGCCCGGACGGGCTGGCCCACGCAGAAGGCCCACAACGGCTCGTCCCGGCCGGGGCGCACGAAGTGCACCTCCACGTAGTACGGGCCGGTGCTGACCACCCTTACCGCGTAGCCGTTGCTGGGCCGGGCCGAGACCAGCTCGGCGAAGAAGTTGAACGGGCCGGTGCAGCCGACGGTGACCACCCCGCCGGCGGTCGAGAACGTGGCCGTGGGCCGTGCGGGCGCCTGGGTGGTCGGCGGGCCGGCCGCCCTGGTGGTGGGCGGCG
>DASZOE010000536.1:0-2059 GCA_035550945.1 Acidimicrobiales bacterium | reverse complement strand
GACCGGGCCGCGGCGGCGAGGACGGCGAGGAAGAGGACGAGGCCCACGATCCCGAGCTCGACGAGGATGCCGACGAACGTGCGGTGCGGGGCCCGGCCCCGACCGAGGGCGTCCTCCGCCTCGAGCCGGAAGGTGCTGGCCCCTAAGCCGGTGATCGGCCGGTCGGTGAACCGGTCCCACGCCAGCCGCCAGAGCGGCAGGCGGCCGCCCAGGGTGCCCTCGGAGACCTCGGCCTCGAGGCTCTGCAGCCGCTCGATCTGGGCGCTGTCCACGACGCGGCCGGCGACCACCAGGAAGGCCACGAAGGCGAGCGCCAGCAGGGCCAGGCGTCCGAGGGTCACGGTCCGGCGGTCGACGAGGAGCACGACGCACACGACGGCCAGGGCCACGGTCGCGGTGCGCGAGGCCGTGAGCACGACGGCCACCGCGGCGACGACCATGAAGGGCCGGCAGGCCCAGCCCCAGAACGACCAGGGCTCCAGGTGCACCAGGTAGGCGGCGAGTGCGAAGGCGATCACGGTGAGCACCCCGAAGGTGTTCGGGTCGCCGAGGGAGAACCGCTCGATGAACCGGTCGGAACCCCGGGCCAGCGACGCCACGCAGGCGACCGCGGCCCCCGCCACGTAGGCCTTCACGAGCACCGTGCACCGCTCCTCGGTGGTCGCCTCCTGCCACACGACCCAGACGAGCACCAGCAGCTGGGCGAAGGTCAGGGCGCGGGAGAGGGTGACGTCGGCGTCGATCGACCAGAAGTAGGACAGGGCGACCCACGCGGTGAAGGCGGCCGCCCACCCGACGACACCGTGGATGGGGCGGACCCGCGCTCCGGCGCAGATCGAGAGGAGCACGCCGCCCAGCGCCGCCATGGCCGCCAGCCGCGGCAGCTTGAAGAGGGACCCGACGGTCCCCACCCCCTCGAGGGGGATCGAGAGGGCGAGCAGCACCACGAGCCCGAAGGAGATGCGGCGCACGTCAGCGTCCCCTACGGTGCCGGCGGTGGTGGCAACGGCCGAGGCCCTTCGCCGGCGGGTGGCCCGGGCAGCCCGCCGGGCCGTGGTGCGGCCGGTGCGCCGCGTCCGGGGCCGGCCGCCGATCGCCTCCCGCCACTGGCCGGCGGCGCCGCCCGACTTCGTCGGCGTCGGGGCCCAGCGGTCGGGGACGTCGTGGTGGTACTCGCTCGTCGAGTCCCACCCGTCGGTGCAGACCCTGGCCGCCGCCACCAAGGAGCTGCACTACTTCGACCGCTTCTGGGACCGGCCGTTCGGGGAGGAGGACGTGGCCGCCTATGCCCGCCTGTTCCGGCGCCCGCCGGGCAAGGTGGGCGGCGAGTGGACGCCCCGGTACATGCTCGACCCGTGGACCCCGCGCCTGCTGCGCCGGGCTGCGCCCGAAGCCCGCCTCCTCGTGCTCCTGCGCGACCCGGTCGATCGGTTCGTCTCGGCCCTGAACCACCGGGACGAGCGGGGATGGCGCACCGACGCCGCCGCCGTCGGCGAGGCCGTCAGCCGCGGCTTCTACCACGCCCAGCTGGCCCGTCTGCTCGCCCACTTCCCCCGCCAACAGCTGCTGGTCCTCCAGTTCGAGCGGTGCCGTGACGACCCCGACGCCATGCTGCGGCTCACCTTCGCCTTCCTCGACCTTCCCGACGCGCCGCCGCCGCCCGCCCGCCGCCGGCCGACCAACCAGAGCCGGCGGCACCCCGTCGAGCTGCCGTCGGCTCTCCTCGACGAGATCCGGACGGGCTACCGACCCGACGTCGAACGCTTGGCCAGCGCATTTCCCGAGATCGACCTCGGCCTATGGCCGAGCTTCACCGAACTGTTGTAGTCGCATCCGCCCCGGACGGCGGTGACGAGGGCGGCCGAACTTCGGCTGCTTGGCCCGCCGGCGGACGAACCCGCGCCGACGTCGCCATCGGTGCCCCCCGAAGCGAGACCGGAAAAGATGCCCCGCCAAGAGACGCCGGGCCAAGGGCCGGAGGTGGGCGGTGCCCGTGCGCCGCCTGGGGCCGACAGAGGCGGACCCCCGTGCCGCGGGCGCGGGGACCTTGACACGGGCC
>DASZOE010000535.1:0-5010 GCA_035550945.1 Acidimicrobiales bacterium | reverse complement strand
CGAGGGGGGGGCTGCCGCGGCCAAGGCCGCGATCACCGCCCGCGGCGCCGTCGGCGTGCAGGTGGTGGCGGGCGACGTCTACCGCGAGGGCATCTCGGGGATCACGGCCGACGACATCGCCATGGCCGACCGCCTGGGCTACGTGGTGAAGCTCCTGGCCGTCGTCGAGCAGCCCGCCCGGGGCGAGGTCGCGGTGCGGGTGCACCCGGCCATGGTCCCGACCGACCACCCCCTGGCGTCGGTGCGCGAGTCCTACAACGCGGTGTTCGTCGAGGGTGAGGCCGCCGGCGAGCTGATGTTCTACGGGCGGGGCGCAGGGGGCCGACCCACGGCGTCCGCCGTGCTGGGCGACCTGGTCGACGCCGCCGTGAACCTCCGGCGCACGCCCACCGGCTACGTGCAACGGAGCGGAAGCCCGTCGGGGCTGGCCAGGGCGCGGGTCCGGCCCATCGACGAGCTGGCCTCGCAGTACTACCTGACCATCGACGTCGTCGACCGCCCGGGGGTGCTCGAGAAGGTCGCCGGCGTGACCGCCCGCCACAAGGTGTCGATCCTCAAGCTGGAGCAGGTCGGCCTGGGCGACGAGGCCCGGCTGGTGATCGTCACCCACATGGCCGCCGAGCGCGACGTGCAGGCCACCATCGCCGACCTCCGACACCTCGACGTCGTCGACCGGGTCGGCACCCTGCTGCGAGTCGTCGGGAACGAGTAGGAAGAGGCGGTGACCGCAGCCTGGCGCGGCGTCGTCGAGGAGTACCGGGAGTTCCTCCCCGTGGACGAGGGCACTCCTGTCGTCACCCTCCAGGAAGGGGCCACGCCCCTCCTCCCCGCCCCCCGGCTGTCCGAGCGGGTCGGGGCCGAGGTGTGGGTCAAGTACGAGGGCGCCAACCCCACGGGCTCCTTCAAGGACCGGGGGATGACCGTCGCCATCTCCAAGGCCCTGGAGGAGAAGGCCGAGGCCGTGGTGTGCGCGTCGACGGGCAACACGTCGGCGTCGGCCGCCGCCTACGCCACCCGGGCGGGCCTCACGTGCGCGGTGCTCATCCCCGAGGGCTACATCGCCCTGGGCAAGCTGGCCCAGGCCCTGATCCACGGGGCGCGGGTGCTGCAGATCCGGGGCAACTTCGACGACGCCCTGGTGCTCGTGCGGGCCCTGGCCGAGCGGGCGCCGGTCACGGTCGTCAACTCGGTGAACCCCTACCGCATCGAGGGCCAGAAGTCGGCCGCCTTCGAGGTGGTCGACGCCCTCGGCGAGGCCCCGTCGGTGCACTGCCTGCCCGTGGGCAACGCCGGCAACATCGTCGCCTACTGGAAGGGCTACCGGGAGTACCAGGACGCGGGCCGCTCGACCCGCCTGCCGGCCATGTACGGCTTCCAGGCCGCGGGGGCGGCGCCCATCGTGCTGGGTCACCCCGTCGAGAGGCCGGAGACGATCGCCACCGCCATCCGGATCGGCAACCCCGCCTCGTGGTACGGCGCCACCGCGGCGGCGTCGGAGTCGGGAGGCCGCATCGACGCCGTCACCGACGAGGAGATCCTCGCCGCCTACCGTTTCCTGGCCGCCGAGGAGGCGGTGTTCTGCGAGCCCGCCTCGGCCGCCTCGGTGGCCGGGCTGCTCAAGGTCGGCGCGCCCGAGGGGAGCACCGTCGTGTGCACGCTGACCGGGCACGGGCTGAAGGACCCCGACCGGGCCATCGCCGAGATCGACGTCCCCTCCCCGGTCGACCCCGACGAGGACGCTGTTCGCGCCGCCCTCGGGCTCTGATCGGTTCGAGCTCTTAGGTCACCGCCCCGAGCGCAGCAACCGCCGGTCGTGCTCGGCGACACCCTGGTGCCCGAGCCACAGGCGCTCGGTCAGATCCCCGACGCACCGGATGCCCTCCACCTGCTCCTCGACGATGCCCTCGAGGCGCTGCCACCGGTTCCCGTCCTGCTCGGCCCAGAACTCGGGATGGATGAGCAGTTGTACGCGAGGCGGGAGCGGTCCGCTCTCCATGGCCTGGACGAACCCGTCCCGCCAGGCCCCGCAGGAATCCGACCAGTAGACCGCCTCGAGCGCGTCCCCCACGGCGTAGGCGTTGCGGACACCTGCCACGTCCCAATAGGGGTCCGCCCCAGTGATGGACGGATTGTGCATCGAGATCGACCGGATCTCTCGTCCCGCCAGGTGGCCCAGGAGAGCCAGCTCCTGGGTGAGAACGTCCATCGGTGCCGACTTCGTCGCCTCGTACACCGACACGTCGTAATGGAGCCCGACATCGTGACCGAGGTCGAGAATGCGACGGGGATACGAGCGGTACCTGGCTGCCAGCAAGTTGTACATCGGCGCGCTGAACAGCAAGAAATACGTTGAGCGGATGCCCATGTCCGCTTCGAGCTCTGCCATGCGGAGAGCCGCGTCCAGGCACATGTCGACGTCATGGCGCAGGAGCATGAAGGGCGACGACGGGTCCTGCATCGGCAGGTCGTCGAAGCGGAGGCCCACGTGATCGGCGATGAGGGTGGTCAGCAGACCACGGTAGGTGTCATAGTCGAACCGATCGAGTGCGCACCCTGCCTCTCTCACACAGGTTCTCCTTCAGCCGCCGACCGCGACCGCACACCCACTGGTCAACCGGTGTCCGCCAGGCGGGGGCCTTCTCGCCCGTGAGGATGCCATAGAACGGTCAGGGGGCGCGCCAGAGGTCCGCGCTCTGGAGGCGCGTCCACCGGTGCGCTAGAACCAATCGCGTGGCGAAGTTCCCAGACCTCCAGCCGCTGACACAGGCCGTGGGTCGGCAGCACGCGAGCGCCTTGCTCGCCCTCGGTGAGGACGTCGAGTGGCACTGCTGGACGACCGAGCACCTGATGGCGGACCTACCGGAGAAGTGGAGCAGGAGCCTGCTGGCCGTGGATGAATGGGGACGGCCGATTGCGTATGCAGTGGCCTCGCGCAAGGGCGAGTCGGTGCACATCCACCAACTCATCGTCGGGGGCGAATGGCGGGGCCACGGCGTCGGCACCGCACTGGTGAGACGGATCGTCGAGCAGGCGGAGGCCGACGGCTCGGCGGCCGTCACCATCGGGTTGACCTCTGCCAACACGGGAGCTCGCCGCCTCTACCACAGGCTCGGGTTCGTCCTGGTGAACGAGAGCGAGGACCAGCTGCTCCTCGAGCTCGCACGCCGCGGCGCATCCCGAGTGGTCGCCATCCACCAACCCAATTACGCACCCTGGTGCGGCTTCTTCGCCAAGATGGTTCACTCCGACCTTTTCGTCCTGCTCGACGACGTCCAGATCCCCCAGGGTCGGAGCCTTGTCCATCGAACCCGCGTCGCCGTGCAAGGGGAGCCGCGGTGGCTGTCCGTTCCCTGCCTCCGCTCGTCGGGGATGCTGATCAAAGACGTGGCGCTGGCCGGGGAGCCGTGGCCGGCGAAGCATCTGGGGACTCTCGAACACAACTACGGCAACTCCCGCTACTTCCAAGCGGTCATGGACGTGGTTCGTCCCGTCCTCGAGGTGCCCCATTCGGGACTCGCCGAGCTCAACATCCGGCTCATCAGGGCACTGGCGACCTATCTCGAGGTGACGACTCCGTTCCTTCGCTCCAGTCAGCTGCCGTCGTCCGGGACGGGCCAGGACCGCATCATCTCGCTCGTGAAGGCGGTCAACGGATCGACCTACCTGTCCGGGCCGGGGGGACGCGCCTACCAGGAGCCGGAGGCGTTCGAGGACGCCGGAATCGAGCTCCGGGTCCGGGAGTACGTGCCCATTCCGTACGAGCAGCTGACGTCGGCCTTCCTGCCCGGGCTGAGCGCCCTTGATGCCCTCTTCAACGAGGGTCCGGACGCGCGCTCCCTACTCCGTTACCAGTGACATCGAGGCTTGTCCCAGTGACATTTGGGCATCGCCGGTTCGTCCCCCTGAGCGTCTAGCGTCACCGTCGTGTCGGGGCCGAGCTTCGAGGAGAGCCCATCAGGAGAGCCCATGAAGTACGTGGTGTGCGTCCCGGACGGGGCGTCCGACGAGCCCGTCGCCGCGCTGGGCGGCCGGACGCCGCTGGACGCCGCGGCCATGCCCAACCTCGCGGCCCTGGCCCGCCGGGGCGAGCTCGGGCGGGCGGCCACCATCCCGCCCGGCTTCCCGCCGGGCAGCGACGTCGGCAACCTTTCCATCCTCGGCTACGACCCCGCCCTCCACCACACCGGGCGGGCGCCCATCGAGGCCGCGGCCATGGGCCTGCGCCTGGCGCCCGACCAGGTTGCCTACCGCTGCAACCTGGTCACCGTCGGCGCCGACGGCACAATGGTCGACTTCGCGGGCGGGCACCCGTCCACCGAGGCCGCGGCCGAGGTCGTCGCCGCCCTCGAGTCCGAGCTCGGGGGCGACGGGATCGCCTTCCACCCCGGCGTCCAGTACCGCCACATCCTCGTGACCCCGGCAGCGTGGGCCGAGGCCCGCTGCGTGCCGCCCCACGACCTCACCGGCAAGGCCGCGGTGTGGCCGACGGGCCCGGCCGCCGACCGGCTGGCGGCGCTCATGGAGGCCTCCCGGGAGGTGGTCGGGCGCTTCGGGCTGGCCGCCAACCAGGTCTGGCTGTGGGGCCAGGGCCCCCAACCCGAGATTCCGTCCTTCGCGTCCACCTACGGCCTGGACGCCGCGCTGGTCTCGGCCGTCGACCTCGTCCGGGGCCTGGGGGCGCTCACCGGCATCCGCGCCGTCCCGGTCGAGGGCGCCACCGGCTGGTACGACACCAACTACGAGGGCAAGCGCGACGCGTGCCTGGAGACGCTGGCCGCCGGCGCCGACCTCTTCCTGATCCACGTGGAGGCGAGCGACGAGGCCGGCCACGCCGGCGACGTGGCCGCCAAGGTCGAGGCCCTGGAGAACTGGGACCGCCGCATCCTCGGGCCCCTCGTCGAGGGGCTCGACGCCCTGGGCCCCTGGCGCCTCCTTCTCCTCCCCGACCACCCCACACCCGTGGAGCTGCGCACCCACACTTCCGACAGCGTCCCCTACGTGCTCGTGGAC
>DASZOE010000534.1:0-1807 GCA_035550945.1 Acidimicrobiales bacterium | reverse complement strand
GGCCTATTCCGGGTTGCGGTCGGCTGCTTGGGTGAGTACGCCCTGACATCTGCGGGCAAGGCGTCGTGCGACCTCGCTCGCCAGGAAATTTGGTGCGGCGATTCGGACACTGGCCCTGACGTACGTGAAGATGGCGCTGGTGCGGTCGGATCGCCCGACAGCCACCGAGTGGGCGACGGCAGTACCGTCCGGGCCGTCCCGGCCGTACCCGTGGTGGCTTCAGCTGAGCCGCTCGGCCAGTCCGATGATGATGCCCTCAGGGCCACGCAGGAAGCAGAGCCGGTAGACGTCCTCGTACTGGGCGATTTCGCCGACGAGTTCGGCACCGTGGCTGCGCAGGCGGGCAACGACGTCGTCGATGTCGTCGACGGCGAACATGATGCGGCGTATCCCGAGCGCGTTCGCCGGCGCGCTTTCCGGCTCAGCTCTCACCGCCGGCGGCGTATGGAACTTCGTCAGCTCTACCCGGCCGTGGCCGTCCTAGGGTCCGAGTCATGGTGATGTCGGCACGGACGTCGTTGAGCCCGACAACGCGGTCCACCCAACGCCCCTCGACCGGCGCCTCGCCTTCCAGCTCCATGCCGAGTTCGGCGAAGAACGCCTTGGCGGCCTCGAGGTCCTCGACAACGATGAGAACGTTGTCCAACCGCTGAATCGTCATCTCCCCGGAGAATAGGGTCGGATGTTCGCTGTGGCATTAGCGGCGAACCACGGCCAGGACGATGAACCCCGCCGAGCTACGCAATCACTGCCTCTCCTTCGCGGGAGCCGAGGAGACCTTCCCGTTCGGCCCCAAGACCTCAGTGTTCAAGGTCGCGGGAAAGATGTTCGCCCTCTCCCAACTCGGCGCGGACTCGCTTCGGCTCAGCCTCAAGTGAGCCGAGGCGCTGCGCGGCGCGCACGCGGCGGTGCTTCCCGGCTACCACCTCAACAAGCGCCACTGGAACACCGTGGTCATCGACGGCTCCCTACCCGACGACGCCATCCGCGACATGCTCGAGGACTCATACGACCTGGTGGTGAGCAAGCTGCCGCGAGCCCGTCGTCGCGCCCTCGGCTGGTCCGGCGACGACTAGACAGTCTCCGTCGGCCCGGCGACGATGAATCGAGCCCTCAGCCACGGTCTCAACAGGTAGACGAGGCGAGGAGGAAAGGATGAGCAAGCTCAGGTTCAGCATCGCGGTCTCGCTCGACGGTTACGCCGCCGGTCCCGCCCAGAGCGAGGAGAACCCGCTCGGGATCGACGGCGAGAGGCTGCACGAGTGGGCGACGCCGCTGCAGGTCTTCAAGGAGATGCACGGGCGCGGCTCTGAGGGCGGCGAGGTCACCCCAACGACGACGTGCTCCGCGAGCGCTTCGCCGGTGTCGGCGCCTCGATCATGGGCCGGCGGATGTTCGGCCCCGTCTCCGGCCCATGGGGCGAGGATCCTTGGCGAGGTTGGTGGGGAGACGAACCGCCCTTCCACCACCCGGTCTTCGTCCTCACGCACCACGAGCGAGAGCCACTGGAGCTGACCGGAACGACCTTCTACTTCGTGACCGAGGGGATCGAGGCGGCGCTCGAGCAGGCGACGGAGGCGGCCGACGGCCATGACGTCGCGATCGCCGGCGGCGCCTCGGTCGCGCGCCAGTACCTCGCCGCCAGACTTCTGGAGGAGATCGATCTGTCGATCGTCCCCGTGCTGCTCGGGGAAGGGGAGGGCCTCTTCGAGGGGATCGGTGGCGAGCGTCTGTGCCGACGCCACCAGTCCGAATGAAGGCCGGGGCTCAGGCGCCAGAACGCGCGCGATCTACCACCCGACGCGGC
>DASZOE010000533.1:0-5518 GCA_035550945.1 Acidimicrobiales bacterium | reverse complement strand
GGTCGTTCATGGGCGCCGAGGGAGACCGTCGGTACCTGGTGGCGCTCCAGAACAACTCCGAGATGCGTGATCAGGGAATGGTCCTCTCCTATGCCATCGCCCGCTTCGAGGGGGGACGGCTGGTGTTCGACGGCAACGGGCCCATACACGAACTGCGCCTGGCCGAACCGGCCTCCACCCCGGTACCTCCCGAGACGGCCGAGGTCTTCGGCTTCCTCGAACCGACGCGCGTGTGGCAGTCGGTCAACGCCACCGCCGACTTCGCCTGGAGCGCCCGAGCCATGGTCGACATGTACGGGAAGGCGACCGGCGAGTCGATAGACGGGATCATCGCCATCGACGTCCCGGGAATGTCCGGCGTCCTCAGGGCCATAGGTCCGGTCCAGGTACCGGACATCGCCGCCCCGATCAACGCCAACAACGTGGCTCGCATCCTGCTCCACGACATGTACGAGGGCCTTCCCCCGCTCAGCGACAGGTCCGATCGACGGGAACAGCTCGGGGAGGTGACCAAGGCGGTCATCGAGCGGCTGACGGCCAGCGACCAGGACCCCGTCGCCCTCGGGAAGGAGCTGGCCGACGCGGCCAAGGGCGGCCATGTCCGGTTGTGGAGCGCGGTCCCCGAGGAGGAAGAGGTGTTCGAGCGGACAGGACTCGGAGGGGGCCCCGCCACCATCGACGCCGATCGCACGTTCCACCTGGCCGTCGAGAACCGCACGGCCACCAAGCTCGATTACTACGTGAAGCCGTCGGTGCGCCAGGAGATCCAACTGACGCCCCAGGGCTCGGCCGTGGTGCGGACCACCGTGACGATCGACAACACCGCGCCCGTCGACGCTGCGCCCTCCTACCAGCTGGGCCCCGACAACTTCACCGAACGGCCGGGCGACTACCTGGCGTGGGGCTTGCTGTGGGCGCCCGCTGGCTCGTCCCAGGCCGGCGCGACCCCCGAGTCGGGACTCATGCTCTCCCAGCAGGTAGCAGGGGTGTCCGCCGGCCAGCGGAGGGAGATGACCTTCGACACCGTGATACCCAACGCCGTTCGAGACGGTCGCCTCGAGCTCCGGCTGGTACCCCAACCGCGACTGTGGCCGGTCGATCTCGAGGTCGAGCTGGACGCACCCGGCTGGGACGTGGACGGCGCCGAGTCCTGGAAGGGCCGCTGGGACCAGGTCCGAGTGTTCTCCTGGCGGGTCGAGCGCTGATCCAGGCGACGCAGGGGACCGGCGCCGGCCCCCCGGGACGCCCCTTTGTCCGAGAAGAGGCCGGATACCATCTGTCGGTGGCCAAAGACGGTCGTCGCCCAAGCCTCGACCTGCGCCACTACGTGCGAGTGCTCCGGCGGCGGAAGGGCGTCGTCGCCGTCTGCACCCTGCTCGTGCTGGGGGTCTCGCTGGCCTTGTCGCTCCTGAAGACGCCGGTGTACGCCGCCCAGGCGCAGCTCCTCCTCCAGCCCCGCTCCACCGACTTCCTCTTCGGCTCGGCGACCGCTCAGAGCGCCGGCGACCGCGACCGCACGGTGCGCAACGAGCTGCTGCTCATGGAGAGCGAGCCGGTACGGGCCGCGGTCCGCAGGGAGCTGGGGACGGCGCCGGAGATCTCCGTCCGAGCCCGGGGGTCGACGGACGTGATCATCATCAGGGCGGAGAGCACGGACGCCAGGCGGGCGGCCACCATCGCCAACGCCTATGCGAACGCCTACATCTCCTTCCGGCGCCAGCAGGCCGTCGACGAGCTCCTGCAGGCGGCGCAGGAGATCCAGACGAAGCTGAGCGAGCTCCAGGGCCAGATCGACAACATGCCCGCGAGCCCCCAGAAGGACGCCCTGGTCGCCCAGCAGGGCGTGTTCCGGGAGAAGCTCGACCAGCTCCAGGTGGACGCCGCCCTCAAGTCGGGCGGGGCCCAGCTCGTGAGCCCGGCCACCGCGCCGGGCTCGCCGTTCACCCCCAAGCCGCTGCGCACGGGCGTCCGGGCCCTCGTGGTCGGGCTCCTGTTCGGGATCGCGTCGGCCTACTTCGTCGAGTACCTGGACGACTCGGTGAAGAGCAAGGAGGACATCGACCGCCTCACGCCGGGCCACGCGGTCATCGGGCTCATCCCGGCGGTGACGAGCTGGACGGCCGAGGAGGAGGCCAGGGTCGTGTCCCTGGAGGAACCGAAGTCGTCGGCGGCCGAGGCCTACCGGACCCTGCGCACCTCGATCCAGTTCCTGGCCCTCGAGCACCCCGTCCGCATCCTCCAGGTCACCAGCCCCGGCCCGCGGGAGGGAAAGACCACGACCCTCGTGAACCTGGGCGTGGCCCTGGCCCGGGCCGGCCAGCGGGTGATCATCGTCGGCTGCGACCTGCGCCGGCCCCGGGTGCACGAGTTCTTCGACCTGGAGAACGCCCCGGGCCTGACCTCGGTGCTGCTGGGCAAGGTTCCCCTCACCGCCGCCCTCCAGCCGGTGGCGAGCCAGCCCCGGCTCTCCCTGCTCGCCTCCGGTCCGCTGCCGCCCAACCCGTCGGAGCTGCTCTCCTCCCGACGCACGGTGGACGTGCTGACGTCGCTGCAGGCCGAGGCCGACGTGGTCCTGGTGGACGCCCCCCCTGTGCTCCCGGTGACCGACGCCGTCGTGCTGTCCGGACGGGTGGACGCCACCCTCGTGGTCTGCGTGGCCGGGGCGACCACCCGCAAGGACCTGGTCAGGACGATGGAGGTGCTCGACCAGGTCGGCGCGCCGGTGCTCGGAGTGGTGCTCAACGGCGTCACCGGGGAGACGGCCTACGGCGCGGCCGAGGGCTACTATCAGTCCGAGGCCGCCGCGCCGGCGCAACCGGGGGCGGCCCGCGAACCGGCCCGCCGGGCGTGACGCCGGCCCGGTTGGCGCGAATCGGGCGATTTGCTTCTCAGAGGGCGACGATCCCGCTAACATGCGCCGCACGTCCGACGAGAGGACAAGTTCGATGAGGCGGCAAGCTCTCCGTGTCATGGCGGCTATGGCGGCTCTTCTGAGCGGCCTGGCCGTCGCATCCGTTCCCGAGGCCGGGGCTCAGCCGTACCCACCCGGCCCCTGCACGGTCACCGTCTCGGCCCAGGATCTCGGCGCCTACAACATCGGCGACGTGTTCACCGCCCGCCTGACGGCCACGTGCGCCTTCGACGCCGGTGCCGCCGTGAGCATCTCGGTGAACGGCCAGGACATCGGCACCAAGGCGGCCGACGCCGGCGGGGGCGTCACCGTCACCGTCCGCGTGGTCAGCGCCACCCAGCTGGAGATCAACCCCTTCGTCGCGGGCCGGTGTGGCACGAACAACATCGTGCTGACCGGGCCCTCCTCGGCGGCCCGAGCGACGGTCACCCACACCGGGAGCTTCACCGTCCTCTGCCCGGGCGTCACGCCGCCCAAGGCCGTGAGAGGCCGGGTGGCGTTCACGGGTGACAACATCCTCCGCTGGGGCGCCGTCGCCGCCGCCCTGGTGGCCTTCGGCGGCGTCCTCACGGTCGGTGCCCGGCGCAGGCGGGCCCGCTCGGGCGCCTGAGCCCACCGCCTCAGAGGTATTCCACGTTGGGTGCCGGCGGCACCCGGCGGCGGGTGTCGAGCACGAGCCGGGCGTGGCGGGGGACGGCCTCGTAGTCGAACCCGTCGTGGTCGGTCAGCAGGATGACGGCGTCGGCCCCGGCCAGCTCCTCGGGCCTGGCGTCGACCCGGGTGATCCGGCGGTTGGGGTAGTCCTCCACCACGTGGGGATCGGCGGCCCGCACGTCGGCCCCCAGGGCCAGCAGGCGATCGGCCACGGCCAGGGCCGGTGACTCCCGGGCGTCGCTGGTGTTGCGCTTGTAGGCCACGCCGAGCAGGAGGACCCGGCTGCCGTTGACGGCCTGGCGCTTGCGGTTGAGGGCCATGGTGAGCCGGCGCACCACGTAGTCGGGCATGTGGTCGTTGATGTCGTTGGCCAGCTCCACGAAGCGGAAGGGCTGGCCGAGGGTGCGCCGGACCCGCCAGGACAGGTAGCGGGGGTCGATGGGCAGGCAGTGACCCCCGACGCCCGGCCCCGGCGTGAAGCGCAGATAGCCGAAGGGCTTGGTCGACGCCGCGTCGATGGCCTCCCAGACGTCGATCCCCATGTCGCCCGCGAACATGGCCAGCTCGTTGACCAGGGCGATGTTGACGTGCCGGAAGGTGTTCTCCAGGAGCTTTACCATCTCGGCCACCTTGGGCCCCGACACCGGCACGGTCCGCTCGATCAGGCTGTCGTAGAACGCCTGCACCTCGGCCAGGGAGGGGCCGTCGACCCCGGAGACGACCTTGGGCGTGTTCACCAGCGTCCAGTGCGGGTTGCCGGGGTCGATGCGCTCGGGGCTGTAGCCGAGACCGAAGTCGGCGCCGGCGACGAGCCCCGAGCCCTCCTCGAGCACGGGTCCGACCAGCTCCTCGGTGGTGCCCGGGTAGGTGGTGGACTCCAGGATGACGGTGGCCCCGCGGCGGAGCCGGCCGCCCAGCATCCCTGCCGCGTCCTCGATGAACGAGAGGTCGGGGTTCCCCTCCCGCAGCGGCGTGGGCACGGTGATGACGGCGACGTCGAAGTCCGCGCAGTTCTCGGGGTCGTCGGTGGCCCGGTAGCGGCCGGTGGCCAGGGCGGCGGCGACGACCGGGGAGGGGACGTCCTCGACGTAGGACTCGCCGGCGGCCAGCCGCTTGACCCGGTCGGTCGCGACGTCGAAGCCGACGACGTCGCCGTAGCCCACCCCCACGGCCCGCATGGCCAGGGGCAGTCCCACGTAGCCCTGCCCGACGACGACGACCTTTCGCGACCCCAGCTCGCTCATCCGGTCATTCTGCCCTGATACCGGCCGGCCCTAAGCGGGGAGACCTCCCGGCCCGGCCGCCTGTCTTAGACTCGCCGCATCAACATCCTGTTCCTTTGCACCGGCAACATCTGCCGGTCGCCGGTTGCCGAGGTCCTCCTACGCCAGCGGCTGGCCGACCTGGGCGTCCCCGCCCGGGTGCGGTCGGCCGGGCTCCTGCGGGCCGGCCAGCCCGCGAGCGAGATCGGCCAGGATCTGCTCCGGGGCCGGGGCTTCGACCTGAGCAACCACCGGAGCCGCACGGTCACCCGCGAGATCTTGCTCGGCGCCGACCTGGTCCTGGCCATGGCCCGCGAGCACGTGCGGGAGGCGGTCGTCGCCGCCCCCGAGGCCTGGCCCCACACCTTCACCCTCAAGGAGCTCGTGCGCCGGGGCGAGGAGCTCGGGCCCCGCCGGGAGGGCGAGCCCTTCGCGGCCTGGCTCGAGCGCCTGGGCGCGGGCCGGGCCACCTCGGACCTCATGGGGACGTCGCCCGGCGACGACATCGCCGACCCCCTCGCCAAGCCTCGCAGCGCCTACGAGGCGCTCATCGCGGAGCTCGAGGACCTGCTCGACCGCTTCGTGCTCCTGGGCTGGGGGCACGAGCAGACGGCGCCGGCCGGCCCGTCGCCGGCGGCCGCCGACGAGGGACGGAGGACGGGCGCGCCGGCGCCCGCGGCGGCGCCAGCGG
>DASZOE010000532.1:0-8637 GCA_035550945.1 Acidimicrobiales bacterium | reverse complement strand
GCCGCCTTGGCCGCCCACGTGGCGGGCGACGCCGCGGCCAGGGGCGCCGGCCGTTACGAGATGCTGGCCAAGGGCGTGCTCGGGCTGGCCGACGCGTCCGTCCCCATCGAGCGGCTGTCCCCTGTCGTCGAGGGCCTCGGGCGCTGCGCCGTCCTCGACGGCTGGCCCCTTGTCGCGGCGCTCGCCGTCGCCCGGGGCGTCGACCGTTGGGAGCGTGAGGCGCGCCGGTCGGCCGCCGCCGTGGTGAGCGCCAGCGGCGGACACCAGGACGCCGCCCGCCGTCTGGTCACGCGGGTGCTGGACGCGGTCACGGCCTCACCGCTCGGAGGAGGATGATCGATCGCTCGAGCGGCGACCACGAGTCGCCGAGACGCGCGACCGCGTCGGCGGCCACCGCGGCGCGGTCGGTGTCCGACGGGAGCGCGCCGACGAACGGCGCGTGCTGGGCCAGCCCGAGCCGCCAGGCGACGAGATCGGCGGCGGTCATCGCCGGGAAGGGGACTCGCACCGCCTCCACCTCGGCGTCGAGGCCGGCCGCGGTCGCGGCCTGGCGGGCGGCGTCGACCGTGGCCAGCCTCGGCGCCAGGCGCGTCCGGAGCGTCTCGTACCACGGTTCGGGCTCCCAGCCTCGGGCGGCGATCGCCCCCTCCACGGCCGCCTTGACCGGGTGGGTGTCGTCGGCGGCATAGGCGGAGACGACAAGGGCTCCTCCCGACCGCGTGACCCTCGCCGCCTCCCGCAGCGCCGCCGACGGGTCCGCCAGGTGGTTGAACGAGAAGGCGGCCACGATCACGTCGAAGGCCCGATCGACGAATGGGAGGGCGAGGGCGTCGGCGGTCACGGCCGGTGGCCGGTTGCCGGCGTCCCAGGCCAGCATTCCCGACGCGGCGTCGACGGCGACGACCTCGGCCGCCCCGGCGGCGTGCAGGGCGCGTGTGGCCGCCCCCGTCCCGGCGCCCACATCGAGCGCACGGGCCCCGTGGAGGCCGACCGGCGAACGGCTCACGGCCACCTGCGCGAGCCGGTCGTAGATGGGGCCGGGACCGCCCTGCCAGACGCCTCCGGTGGCCGAGTAGGCGGCGGCGATCTGTCCCCTCACAGCCAACGGATCCCCTCTCGGGCCGCGTCGCACCACCAGCCCAGCTCTGGGTCGTCACCGAGCGCCTTCTCCCAGCCGAACTGCACCAAGGTGCCGAGCAGCGCCGCGCTCAGCTGACGGTCCCACCAACCGTCCGTCGCGACGCCGTGTCGCTCCAGCGCCTGGCGGAACGCGTCGATGGTCGCCTCCTTCGAGACGGGGAGCTTGGCCCGGTTCAGGGCCAGGTACCAGCCGAGGTCGTGGCAGGCGGGGCCTTCCCCCACGTACGCCCAGTCGATCAGCACCATCCGTCCGTCCTCGGCAACGCCCATGTTGGATGCCTTCGGGTCGCCGTGGAGGAGGCACGACGGCGTCCCCCTCAGCGCGTCCGCCAGCGGGGTGACGTCCCGCCGGAGCTCCTCGACGGCCCGGCCCACGTCGCCCGGCGCTCGCTCGGCGAACCGCTCCCAGCCCTCGGCGGCCAGGGCCGGCACCCGTTCGGGCCACCCCAGGGCCCGCTCACCCTCGATCGCGGCGTGTCCGAACCACCCCCACCGGGCCGCGTACGGGAGGAGCACGGGGCCCCCCTCGGCGTCGTCGCCGAAGCCCCACGCCGACGCACACCACCCCGCCAGGTGGTCGACGAACACCGCGTGCACGTCACCGGACAACGGGCTGTCGTCGGACGGGACGAGGTCGGCGGACACGTCCCGCATCAACAGCGCCGCCCCCCAACCGTTGCGCCCGTAGCCGAGGGCGGCACCGATGATGGCGTGGTCGACGAGTGTGGGCGCACGATCGAGCAGCCCCGCGGCCCAGGCTCGTACCGGACGGCAGCCCAGATCGCCGGAGACGCGCATCGTGAAGTCGTCGTCCAGGTGCACGTACTTCACCACGTGGCGGCGTCCGCCCAGCCACACCCGCTCGAACCTCGCCGCCGAGCGGCCGTCAGGGTTGACGAACGGCTCCCGCCGCTCCGCGCCGGCCAGCAGCTCGTCGACCGAAGAGGCCAGCGCCGGCACGCGACCAGCATCGCTCCGCACCGCCGTCTCGGCGAGGCGCCCCCCGTCCGCGTCCCTGCCGCACCGCACGAGCCGTGCATCTCCCTTCGCCACCTCGTCGTCGTGCCGCAATGGTCACCGCCGCCCCCTGCAGCGTCCCTGCAACCCCGCCACGACCCGGACACCGGCCGCTTCTGGCTCACCCCCGCCCAGGCCACCGTGCTCGCCGACGAGTCGAGCCCTGCCTTCGCCGCCGGCATGCTGGCCCTCGCCGCCGCCATCATCAAGGACGAAGAGCGCGTGGGGCGCGACGCCGTCCGCACCGGCGCCGGCATCGGGTGGCACGAAGCACCACCGCGACCTGTTCGACGGCACCGAGCGCCTGTTCAGGCCCGGCTACGTCGCCAACCTGGTGTCGTCGTGGATCCCGGCACTCGACGGCGTCGAGGCGAAGCTCGTCGCCGGGGCGAAGGTCGCCGACATCGGCTGCGGATACGGGGCGTCCACGATCGTGATGGCCCAGGCCTACCCTCGCAGCACGTTCCTCGGCTTCGACTACCACGCGGCGTCGATCGAAACGGCCAAGGCGCGGGCTCGGCAAGCGGGCGTCGCGGACCGCGTCCGCTTCGAGACGGCCCCGGCAGCGGACTTCCCCGGCGAGGGCTACGACCTGGCCTGCGTCTTCGACGCACTGCACGACATGGGCGACCCGGTCGGCGCCGCCCGTCACATCCGTGAGGCGCTCGGGCCCGAAGGGACGCTGCTCCTGGTCGAGCCCATGGCCGGCGAGACGCTGGCGGACAACACGAACGTCGTCGGCCGCCTCTTCTACTCCGCCGGCATGTTCATCTGCGTCGGGCACGCCAAGTCACAGGGCGGACGCGAGCAGCTCGGCCCCCAGGTACCGGAGTCGACGTGGCGCCGGCTCCTCGCCGAGGCAGGCTTCTCGCGGTTCCGCCGGTCCACGGAGACGCCGTTCAACCGGGTGTTCGAGGCCCGCGCCTGACGGACCGAGCGTCGGGCAGGCGCGCCGGGAGCCCTCGTCGCCCAGGCGGGGGCTCCCGACGCCCCGGTTGCTCGCACTCCCGGGCGATGGGATCCGTCGCGTCTCGCCCTACCGACCGGCACGCGGTTCCTCACCGCCGGAGCCGGAAGTGGCCGCAGGCGGGAGGCCGTAGGGAAGCGAGCCGAAGAAGCTCTCGGCGTGGCGGCCGATGGCCTGGACGCTCATGTAGTTGGCGCTGCCGCCCACCGCCGCGCCGATGCCGAAGGGCAGCATCCGGCCCAGCGTGACCGAACCCCGGCGGGTCCCGAACCGGGCGAGCAGGCTCCGCCCCAGCTTGCGGTTGATGGCCCGCAGGGCGCTGGCGGGGATGCGACTGACGGCCTTGCGGCCCAGGTCGTGGCCCATCTCGCCGGCCATACGGGCGAAGCCCGCGGCCGAGCCCTCGCCGAAGGCGAGAACGGAGAGGATCCACGCCCGGCGTTCCTCCACCGAAGCCCGGTCGTGGCCGTGCAGGGCGGCGACGGTGAGGATCAGGTCGGCGATCCGCAGCGTGAACCAGCCCAGGTCGGCGGCGGTGGCGGCCATCGCCGTGGCCGTCCCGACTCCCGGCACGGCCGCCGCCCCGCCGGTCGCCGCCCCGGCCACGGCCAGCTCCCGGGCGAACGTCCGCGTCACGGCGCGGGCCCGCTCCTCGGTCGTGGCGCCGGGTGCGGCCGCCGCCCGCCTCCGGGCCCCGTCCCAGCGGGTGACCGCCGCCCGGTCGACGGCCTCGAGCAGGACCGAGCCTAGGTTGTCGAGCCCGAACCTGGCCGGAGCGCGGTCCTTCACGACACCGAAGGTACCCAGGACCGACCTCTTCGAACTGGCGGTAGTTACCCGCGTCCCGGTACGGGTATCCACCGCCACTTCGGGAGGCAGGGGGCTAGACCTGGCGGCCCTGCACCGTCGTGCACGGCGGGTTGGCCGTGCGGTACGTGTTGCGCAGCCACACGTTGTTGTCGCAGTCGGGGTTGCCGTCGTTGAGGTCGAACGTCGGCCCGCCGAGCGGCCCGGGCCCGATGGGCGGCAGGCGGTTGTTGCCGACGGAGAAGTTGTCGGTGACGGTGCTGTTCAGCACCGGCGGCCGGTCGCTGAACGCGCCGTGGAGGATGATCCCGTTGGCCGCGTTGCCGGTGACCTGGTTCCCCTGGACCACGGTGTTGTGCGACCCGCCGAACACCCGGATGCCGTCACCCCGCCGGGCCGCGGGGTTCAGGAAGCCGTTGTCGTGCACGGCGTTGGTCCGGATCGTGTTGTTGGGCGTGAAGGCGAACAGGGCGATCCCGTCGAGGCCACTCCCCGTCACCCGGTTGTTGGTGATGACGTTGAACTCGGCCTGGCGCTCGACCCGGATGCCGTCGGAGTCGTTGATCGTCTCGGTCCGGGCGATGTTGTTGTCGACCACCTGGTTGCCGTCGATGAGGTTGCCGTTGGCGTTCCCGGTAGTGGTCCGGGCGTGCTCGCTGTTGTTGACGGAGTACAGCCCGATCCCGCCGAAGGGACCGTTGTGCACCACCAGGTTCCGCAGCACGCGGTTGTTGGTGGACGACAGCAGGGCGATGCCCTCGCCGTAGCGGGTGACGTTCAGCGTCCCGATGTTGTCCCGGGCCGTGATGCCGGTGACGGTGTTGCCCGAGCCGCCGTCGACGGCTACCCCTCCGTCGAAGTCCCGCACGGTGCCGTTCCGCACCGTGACGCCCGTGCGGTTGAGCATGTAGACGCCCGCGCCCTCGCCCCGGGCGCTGGTGCCGAACACCGTGTGGCCGTTCAGATCGAGGGTGATGTTGCTCGCTCCGACGACGATGCCGTGGGCCCCGTTGGCGGGGCACGGCCCGACGTCGTTCTCGAGCACGGTGCTCTGGGTGACGACCTGCCCGCAGCTGAGCACCGCCGCCCCTGCGGTCCCTGCCACCATCGGCGTTCCTGTTCCCAGCAGTCCGAGCACGCCGACGACCACGAACCTGACGATGAATCTCCGCACCCACGCCCCCGATCTCGCCTCGGACTGCGAATAAGTGCTAGCAGCGGGGACGGAGGGGCGCAAGGGTCTGCCGTCAGGTGTGGAACGCGGCCATGCGGTCGGCCTCGGCCTCGAGCTGGTCCCGCACTTCGGCGGGGAGTGGGAGAAATGCCTCGATCGCCACCCTCGAGCCGTCGACCCGCCAGGTGCCCGCGACCTGCCCGTCGACCAGGAACGTGTTCACCGACTGGGGCATCTTGGTGTTGAAGATCCGAGGCCGGAGCTCCTCGGGCAGGATGGCGGCCCGGCGGGCATGGGCCAGGAGGACGGCGTCCCAGGTGGGCAGGAGGCGCACGGGCGCGGGCGTGGCGGGGCCGGGCAGCGGCGCCCGGGGGAGGTCGACGAGCTCGCTCCCGTCCTCGGCCCGGAACCGGCGAAGGCGCAGCCCGTGCAGGGCGGTGGTCACCGTCTGGTTCCTGAGCCCGGCCCAGTTGGCGATCTCGGCGACGGTGGCCGGGCCGAAGCCGCCGAGATAGCGGCCCACGACGTGGGAGACGGCGCTCTCGGCGTCGAGGTCGTCGGGCGGAGGACCGAGCCAGTCCTCGGCCGCCGCGAAGAGGTCGGCCCGGCGGCGCTCCCACGTCCCCGAGGGCGGGACCCGGACCAGGTCGAGCCACAGCCCGATGGCATGGATGCGCTCCCTGCCGACGAGCGCCTCGAGCTCCTTGCGCCGCACCGGCCCGTGCTCCCGCAGGTGCGTCCGCAGGCGCTCGGCGGTTGCCGCCAGGTCGTCGGCGCTGTGGGCGTGACGGCTCGCCCCCAGCCACCAGCGGCGCCGTTCCTCCCGCACCGCGAGCGCGAACGGCCAGTAGTCCTGCGCCGACACCAGGTGGATCGTCGCCCGCTGGAGCGTCCCCTGGACCACCGTCCGCCGCTCGAGGGCGGTGGTGAGATGCCCGCGCTCGTAACCCGCCAGCCTCGACCACAGGCCGATGTACATGGCCGGGGCGTACTGGGCCTGGATCCCTGCCACGCGCTCGAGGGCTCGGGGCACGCCGGTGGCCGCCCGCTCGAGGAGAAGCTGGCGGGCGAGGACGGCCCGGTTCAGGTCCCTCGGGCCGAGGGTGCGCAAGGCGACTCAGGTCACTAGGCGCCGCCGCGCAGCTTGTACATGGCCAGGGACTCGACCTGCTGCAGGAACCTCGGCGAGCGGTGGAAGCGCGGCGACAGCTCGTCGTAGCCCACCCCTGAGGCGCGCCACCGCAGTATCCGGCGCTCGATCGGCCGCAGGACGTCACCTCGGGGGTGGGCGCCGTTTCGGGGGTGCTTGGCGAGGGTGCGCACCCGCGCCACCCACTCGGGGCTGTGGCGGAAGCGCCGGGCGATCTCGACGTCGTCCACGCCGTTCTCGGCGAGGTGCAGGACGCGGCGCTCGACGGGGCGAAGGGTGCGATCGTGGGTCACGGGACGACCTCCTGTCGGACCTCTGGGAGGTTACCGCTCGGGGCCGCCACGGGGCAGGGCGGTCGGTCGAGTGCGGCGACCGGTAGGATGAGCCTGGGTGTCTCGCTGAGCCGACCCGGACCCGTCCGTTCCCGTGTGCGCCCGCCCCAGGCCCGCATCGGAGGCGCGTGGATCTTTCCGGCATCGTCAGCGCCCTACGGTCCCTCCCGGGCGACCGGGTCGAGCACCATCTGTGTGACGTCTGCTGCGAGCTGCTGTCGGTGTCGGGGGCGGCACTCACCCTGACAGCCGGCGTCCCGCCCGGATTGCTCGGCTCCTCGGATGCCACCGCGGCCGTGATCGAGGACCTCCAGGTCACCCTCGGCGAGGGGCCGACCGTCGACGCCGGACGCCTCGGCGTCCCCGTCGGCGAGCCCGATCTGGCCGCTTCCCGGCATCCCCGGTGGCTGGCGTTCCGCGACGGCGCGGCAGCCGCCGGGGCCGCAGCCGTCTTCGCCTTTCCGCTCCGGATCGGGGCCGTCCAGGTCGGGGTGCTGACCCTGTACCAGCGGCGTCGCGGTGCGCTCTCCGACGAGCAGCACTCGGGAGCTCTCGCCATCGCCGGCGTGCTGGCCCACACCCTTCTCGCCATCCAGGCGCAGGCGCCGCCCGGCGTGGTGGCCGACGCGCTGGGCGCCCTCGCCGAGCATGGGGCCGAGGTGCACCAGGCGGCCGGGATGATCGCCGTGCGCCTGGGAACGCCCGTGGGCGACGCCCTGGTCCTGCTCCGGGCGCGGGCCTACGGGGACGACAGAACGCTCGCCGAGACCGCCCGGGAGGTGGTCGCCGGGCGCCTCTCGATCGACTGACCGCCTGGCGGCATCGGGTTGTGAGCACCGGTGGATGGGGAGAATGACTCGGGAGCCGACCGCTGACCGAAGGAACGAAGGCTGAGCCGAGAAGACCGCCTGGCCCGGACATTCGTGGAGCTGGCCGACACCCTGGTCGACGATTTCGACGTCGTCGACCTGTTCGCCCTCCTGGTCGACCGGTCCGTCGAGCTCCTCGACGCGTCGGCCGCCGGCGTCGTCCTGCCCGAGACGGGCGGCGGGTTCCGGCTCATGGCCTCCACGAGCGAGGCCACCGAGCTGGTCGAGCTCTTCCAGGTGCAGAACCACGAGGGACCGTGCCTGGACTGCTATCACAGCGGCGAGCCCGTGATCGCCGACGACCTGGCCGCCGCCGCCGAGCGCTGGCCACGCTTCGTGCCTTTCGCCGTCGGCTCCGGCTTCCACGCCGCCCACGTCCTGCCCTTGCGGCTGCGGGGGCGCATCCTCGGCGCCCTCAACCTCTTCGGCGACGAGCCCGGACCCCTCGGTCCCGCCGACGTCGCCGCGGCTCAGGCTCTTGCCGACGTGGCCACCATCGCCCTGTTGCAGTCGTCCGCCATCCCGCAGGCCCACGTCGTCGCCGATCAGCTCGAGGAGGCCCTCCAGAGCCGGGTCTCGATCGAGCAGGCCAAGGGCATGCTCGCCGAGCAGGCGGGCGTGGGGATGAGCGAGGCCTTCGCCCGCCTCCGGCGCCACGCCCGCGACCAGCGACGCCGCCTGGCCGACGTGGCCGAGGACGTCGTCCAGGGCCGCCTGAGCCCGGCGCAGATGGCGCCTCGGGGGAGGACGCCCTCGGGATGACACACCGGCGGCCGCCGGTCTGTAGCATTGTGACGGGTGAGGGATGGGGTGACACGCAGCCACTGCTCCCTGATCCTGAGCGTCTCGCTGCCCCAGACCCCGGCAGCGTCGTGTCGCCGTCCACGACGCCAGCCGGAGGGAGTCGAGCAGTGAGAACACCGAGTGCCGGAGTGCCGGGGCTGACGGATCGGTGGCGGGAGCAGGCCGCCTGTCGGTCCACCGATCCGGAGCTCTTCTTCCCCGTCGGGAGCACGGGTCCCGTCCTGGAGGAGATACAGGCGGCCAAGGCGGTCTGCGCCAGGTGCCCGGTCAGCCAGGCCTGCCTGCAGTTCGCCCTCGACACCAACCAGGACACCGGCATCTGGGGGGGCACCACCGAAGAGGAGCGCCGCCGGCTCCGTCGCAGCCGGGTGGCCACC
>DASZOE010000531.1:0-5669 GCA_035550945.1 Acidimicrobiales bacterium | reverse complement strand
CCTCCGGGCCGCGGCGGTCCGGGCCAGCGCCCCCGGCCCCAGCGCCGGCGCCGGCGGCGGCGCAGCTTCGAGGAGCTGACGCCCACCGAGGCCACGACCTACAGCCGCTCCGACGCGCCCGTTCCCGAGGGCGAGGTCGTCATCGAGCGGGGTTCGACGGCCCAGGACCTGGGCCCGAAGCTCAACCGCACGGCCGCCGACGTCGTGCGCTTCCTCCTGCAGCAGGGCGAGATGGTCACCGCCACCCAGTCGCTCTCCGACGACATGATCGAGCTCTTCGCGGCCGAGGTCGGAGCGGAGATCCTGCTCGTCGACCCCGGTCAGGAGCAGGAGGAAGAGCTCAGGACCATGCTCGGCGAGGAGTTCGACGACGACGAGGACCTGCGCCCCCGGCCGCCGGTCATCACCGTCATGGGCCACGTCGACCACGGCAAGACCCTGCTCCTCGACCGCATCCGGGAGGCCAACGTGGTCGCCGGCGAGGCGGGCGGGATCACCCAGCACATCGGTGCCTACCAGGTGGAGAAGGACGGGCGCCTGATCACCTTCGTCGACACGCCGGGCCACGAGGCCTTCACCGCCATGCGGGCGCGTGGGGCCGAGGCCACCGACATCGTGGTGCTCATGGTGGCGGCCGACGACGGCGTCATGCCCCAGACCGTCGAGGCCATCAACCACGCCAAGGCCGCCGACGTCCCCATCGTCGTGGCCATCAACAAGATCGACCGCGAGGACGCCGACCCCAACCGGGTGCGCCAGCAGCTCTCCGAGCAGGGGCTGGTCCCCGAGGAGTGGGGCGGCGAAACGATCATGGTCGAGATCTCGGCGCTGCAGAACCTGGGCATCGACGACATCCTCGAGCAGCTGCTCGTAGTGGCCGAGATCGAGGAGCTGGTGGCCAATCCCGAGGGCCGCTCACGTGGCGTCGTCCTCGAGGCCAACCTCGACGTCGGGCGGGGCCCGGTGGCCACCGTGCTCGTCCAGCGGGGCACCCTCCGGGTGGGCGATCCCATCGTCGCCGGAGCGGCGTGGGGCCGCGTGCGGGCCCTCATCGACGACAAGGGCGACCCGATCAAGGAGGCCCTGCCCTCCACCCCGGTGCAGGTCCTCGGCCTCGACGAGGTGCCCAGCGCCGGCGACGAGTTCCGGGTGGCGCCCGATGACAAGACGGCCCGGGTGGTGGCCGAGCTCCGGGCGCAGCGCTACCGGTCGCGCGACCTGCGGCCGCTGGCGGCCACGGGCGTGGGCATGACCGGTGTCCGCCTGGAGGACATCTTCGAGCAGATCCAGAAGGGCGAGACCGCCACCCTCAATCTCATCCTCAAGGCCGACGTCCACGGCTCACTGGAGGCCCTCACCGAGAGCCTGCGCAAGCTCGAGCGCGACGAGGTGCGCCTGTCCTTCGTGCACCGGGCGGTGGGCGGCATCACCGAGAACGACGTGCAGCTGGCGGCCGCCTCCACGGCCACCATCTTCGGCTTCAACGTCCGCCCCGACCGCAAGGCCCGGGAGCTGGCGGAGCAGAGCGACGTCGAGATCCGCACCTACCAGATCATCTACCAGGTGCTCGAGGACGTGGAGAAGGCCATGGTCGGCCTCCTCGCCCCCGAGTTCGAGGAGGTCGTCACCGGCGAGGCCGAGGTCCGGGAGGTCTTCCGGGTGCCCCGGGTGGGGGCGGTGGCCGGCTGCTACGTCCGCAACGGGGTCATCACCCGGGGATCGAAGGTCCGGTTCCTGCGCGAAGGCGTCGTCATCTGGACGGGCACCATCACGTCCCTGAAGCGCTTCAAGGACGACGTGCGCGAGGTCGCCACCGGCTACGAGTGCGGCATCGGCCTCTCCGACTTCCAGGACCTGCACCGCGGCGACATCATCGAGACCTACGAGGAGCGGGAGATCCCGCGGACCTGACCGCGGTAGGGAGGCGCCCGTGCACGTGGCCATGGTGCGGTTCCAGCTCCACATCCCCCAGAGCCGGTCGCTGAAGGAGAAGCGGGCCGCGGTGAAGCCCGTCGTCGAGGGCCTCCGCCACCGCTTCTCGCTCTCGGTGGCCGAGGTCGACCACCAGGACAAGTGGCAGCGCTCCACCATCGGGCTGGCCGTCGTGTCGGGCTCGCAGGCCCACGCCGCCGACGTCGTCGACGCCGTCGAGCGGTGGGTCTGGGGCCGCCCCGACGTCGAGGTCTCCGGCTTCGAGCGCCACTGGTCGGAGCTCGAAGATGCCTGACCCTCGCACTCGGAAGCAGAGCTTCCTCCTTTCGTCCGGCGGCGAGTCGTCGGCGTCGGGGGCCGACGGCGATGCCTAATCGCGGCTACTCCCGGCTCGACCGGGTCAACGAGGCCCTCCGCGAGGTGCTGGGCGACGAGCTCGAACGCGTCGACGACGACCGCCTGGAGCTGGTCACGGTCACGGGCGCCAGGGTCGACCCCGATCTCCGCCGCGCCCTGGTCTGGTACTCGGCCATGAGCGCGCCCGCCGGCGACGAGGAGATCCGGGTGGCCCTGGCCGCCCACCGGGTCCGCCTGCAGGCTGCCATCGGCCGCGAGCTGCGGCTCAAGCGCACTCCGGAACTTGCCTTCCAGGCCGATCCCGGTATAGCCGTTGGTACTAGAGTGGAAGAGATTCTCCGGGGCCTTCACAACGAAAGTGCCCCCGACGATCCGGGGCGCAGGGGGGGCGGGGCATGAACGAGCTCGATCGGGCCGCAGAGGCCATCTCTTCAGCCGGCTCCTTGGCTCTCGCCTGCCACGTCGCGCCCGACGGCGACGCCCTGGGCTCGATGCTCGCCCTCCACCGCCTGAGCCTGGCCGCGGGGAAGCCGTCGGTGGCCTCCTGGCCGGCGCCCTTCGTCGTGGGGCCGCACTACATGTTCCTGCCCGGCCTGGAGGGGGCAACCAAGCCCGCCGACTTCCCGGCCGTCCCCGAGGTCATGGTCACCTTCGACTGCGGGTCCATCGACCGCCTCGGCGAGCTGGCCGAGCCGGCCCGCGCCTCGAGCTGCCTGATCGTCGTCGACCACCACCGGACGAACGACGGCTACGGCGCCATCAACCTGATCGACCCCGACGCGGCCGCCTCCGCGGTCATCGTCCGCCGCCTGCTGCACCGTCTGGGCTGGGAGCTCGACCGCGAGGCGGCGATCGGCCTGTTCACCGGGCTGGTGTGCGACACCGGCCGCTTCCAGTACGACAACACCACGCCCGAGGTCTTCGAGCTGGCCGCCGAGCTCACGCGCTTCGACATCCCCGTCGCCGCCATCAACCGCCAGCTCTTCGAGGAGCACCGGCTCGCGTACCTGCGGCTGGTGGCCTCGGCCCTGGAGCGGGCCCAGCTCGACCCCGCCCGCCGGTTCGTGGCCACGTGGGTCACGGCCGACGACCTGCAGGCCAACGGCGTCGGGCTCGAGGAGACCGAGGGGCTGATCGACCTGGTGCGGCGCACCTTGGAGGCCGACGTCTCGTGCGTCCTCAAGGAGACGCCCGACGGCACGAAGGTCTCGCTGCGGGCCGTCTCCGATGTCGACGTGGGCGCCATCGCCACCTCCTTCGGCGGCGGGGGCCACCGGGCCGCGGCCGGGTTCAACGACGACCGCCCCGTGCCCGAGGTCCTCGACGCCATCCGCGACGCCCTCCCGTCCAGGTAGTTGAGCAGGGGGCGGCCCGCCTCCTGGCACGGGCTGGTGGTGGTCGACAAGCCGGCCGGGATGACCTCCCACGACGTCGTCGCCCACTGCCGCCGGGCCCTGGGCCAGCGCCAGGTGGGTCACGGCGGGACCCTCGACCCGTCGGCGACCGGCGTGCTCCTGGTCGGCGCCGGCGCCGCCACCCGGCTGCTGCGCTTCGTCTCCGACCTGCCCAAGACCTACGAGGGAGAGGTCGTTCTCGGCGTCGAGACGACGACGCTCGACGCCGACGGGGAGGTGGTCGCGACCCACGACATGGCCGGAGTCACCCTCCACGCGGTGCGGGAGGCGGCGGCCCGCTTCGTGGGCGAGATCGAGCAGGTCCCCCCGATGGTGTCGGCGGTGAAGGTCGGCGGCCGCCGCCTCCACGAGCTGGCCCGGGCCGGTGTCGAGGTGGAGCGGGCCGCCCGTCCGGTCGTCGTCCACCGCTTCGCCGTGGAGGGGGGCCGCGAGCCGGGGGTCGTGCGCATCGCCGTGGACTGCTCGTCGGGCACGTACGTCCGCTCGTTGGCCGCCGACCTGGGGGTGGCCCTGGGTGGCGGCGCCCACCTGCGGGCGTTGCGGCGGACAGCGGTCGGGCCCTTCGCCCTGGCCGACGCCCGGCCCCTCGCCGACATCGGCCCGGGCTCGCTGCTCCCGGCCGCGGCCGCGGTGCGCCACCTGCCGGCCGCGACCGTCGACGCCGAGACCGCGGCGCGCGTGGCGCACGGGGCGGTGCTGGCCCGGGAGGACGGTCCCTTCCCGGGCGACGGGCCGTGGGCCGTGCTCGACGGCGACGGCGCCCTGCTGGCCGTCTACGAGGCCCGGGGGGAGGAGAGGGCGAAGCCCTCGGTCGTGCTCTCGGGCCGGTAGCGTCCGGCGGGATGGAGGTCCACGCCGACCCCGCCAGCCTGGGCCGCCCGCTACTACGTTCGGGCCCCGCAGGCCGGCCGACGGGTACGGCGGTGACCATCGGCGCCTACGACGGCGTCCACCTCGGCCACCAGGCCGTGCTGCGCGAGCTGCGGACCCTGGCCGCGGCGCGCGGCCTGCCGACCGTCGTGCTGACCTTCGACCGCCACCCGGCGTCGGTCGTGCGGCCGGAGTCGGCACCCCGCCTGCTCACCGACCTCGACCAGAAGCTGGAGCTGCTGGCCGCGGTCGGCGACGTCGACCACGCGGTGATCCTGCACTTCGACGAGGCCCGGTCCCAGGAGGAGGCCGCCGACTTCGTGGCCGACGTGCTGGTGGGTGCGCTCGGGGCGCGACTCGTCGTCGTGGGCGAGGACTTCCACTTCGGGAGAGGCCGGCGCGGCAACGTCGAGCTGCTCCGGAACCTGGGGACCACGCTCGGCTTCGAGGTCGTCGGCCTCGCGCTGCAGACCGGTCCGGGCATTGCCGCGCCGGTGTCGTCCACCGCGGTCCGCCGGGCCCTCACCCGGGGGGCCGTCGACGAAGCCGCCATCTACCTGGGACGGCCCCACGAGGTGCGGGGCACGGTCGTGCGGGGCGACCGGCGCGGAGGATCCCTGCTCGGGTTCCCCACCGCCAACGTCGCCGTCGCCCCCGAGATCCTTCTGCCCGCCGACGGGATCTACGCCGGGTGGTTCGTGCGGCCCGACGGCGAGCGCCGGGCCGCCGCCCTGTCGGTGGGGCGCCGGCCCACCTTCACGCCCGACGCCGAGACGTCGGTGCTCGAGGCCTACCTCCTCGACTTCGACGGCGACCTCTACGGCGAGGCCGCGAAGGTGCAGTTCGTCCGCCGCCTGCGAGACGAGACCCGCTTCGACTCGGTGGACGAGCTCGTGGCCCAGATGAAGGCGGACGTGGAGGCCACCCGCGACGTCCTGGCGTCCTCTGCGTTCGGGCACGCAGCCGGCACTGCGTTCGGGCACGCAGCCGGCACTGCGTTCGGGCACGCAGCCGGCACTGCGTTCGGGCACGCAGCCGGCACTGCGTTCGGGCACGCAGCCGGCACTGCGTTCGGGCACGCAGCCGGCACTGCGT
>DASZOE010000530.1:0-2690 GCA_035550945.1 Acidimicrobiales bacterium | reverse complement strand
GGCCTGGGCATCCTGCTCGGCGGCCCTCAGGACCCGGTACAAAGTCCGCTCAGCCAGACGCTCGTCTCGGCCACGGCGGTCGAGTCGTCGGCCATCGCCCGCTGCGTCGGCGACCAGGCCTTGTTCGACACCGACTACAGCATCGTGGGGCTCAAGGTCCTCGGGCAGGACGTGGGCCTCGAGGCGTTGCTGGCGCCGGTCGTCGCCGGGCTCGATCTCGACGGAATCGTCTCCGTCAAGCAGGGAGAGGCGGGACCGCTGCCCGGCGGGGGCATCTTCGTCAACGCTCTGCACATCGTGATCCCGCTGCTCGGCGTGGACCTCATCGTCGGCCGGTCCGAGGCGCGGATGCCCACGCCGTGCGCGGCGGGTACAGAGGCCGAGGCGGTGGGGCAGGCCTCACCGCCGGCTTCCGTCGTCGCCGGCGGTGCGGTGACGCCGCTGGCCGCCACCGGACGGCGTTCCCGTCTCTTCCACTGGGGGGTGGCGGCGATCGGCGCGGGGCTGGCGCTGCGCCTGAGCAGCCGCCAATGGCGCTCTACGTGCTGGTCGTCTCTTTCCCCTCCATGCGGGCGGCGACAGCCATGGCGTCGGTCAGACGGAACCGTCGGTGCCCCCCCAACGTGACGATGCACGGGATGCGTCCCTCGCTGGCCCACCGGCTGATCGTCTTGGGCGAGACGTGCAGGATGCGGGCCAGCTCTCCGGGGGTCAGGTACTCGGGGTCGGTGGACATGGCGGAGACCTCTCTCCCTCGACAGGGCAAGCGATTGGCCCTAAACGGACAATGCTCCTAGCGTAGACGGAGACCCACAACTTCTCAAGGTCACCTCGGCGGAATCCTCAGCCGACGTTCCGGTCCGGACGGGCCCGTTCCCCCGGGGTGGAGCCCTTGGTCGAGGCCGCCCAGTCCTGCAAGACCTCGCGAGCGCGGGTCCGCTCCACGACCCGTCCCAGTTGGATCCCGACCGCGGCGATGACCTCCACCAGCGACGCTTCGGGCTCGATGGGTTCGTCGGTGAAGAACTCGAGCACGGCGACGACCTCGCGGCCCACCAGGACCGGGGCCGCGAAGGCGCCGCGGAGCCCGGCCCCGAGGAGGGCATCGGCGGCCGGCCGCTCCGGAGCGCGATCCAGGTCGGCCAGGTAGCCGGGTCGGCCGCTCACGAGCACCTCCCGGGCCACCGACAGGGCGGAGGGGACGGCTGCTTTCTGCGTCGCGGCCGGGAGGCCCTGGTACCGGTCGAGGGTCGGGAGGTGCCAGACCGACGGCGGCAGGAGTTGCTCCGGGGCGTCGTGAGCGGCCAGGCAGAGCCGTCCGACGAGCCATCCGGTGCGGGCGCAGACCTGGTGAAGGACCACCTCGGCTGCCTCTTCCAGGGTCACCGCCTCGTTGGTGGCCACCGTCACCTCCTGCATCAACAGCAGGTAGCCGAGCCGGTCGTGGGTCTGCGTCACCCGGGAGTCGAGGCGCTCGCTGGCCAGCCATCGCTCGCCGGAGCGGAACAGCTCGACGCCGCCCCGGTCCGACGACTGGGCCGGGGACAGCGCCATGTCGGCGTAGCCGAGCACCGCGTCGGGCGTGTCACCCCGCTCGGCCAGGACGACGCCGGCCCGCACGGTGGGCACGACCTCGTGGCGCGGCACCGAGACCGCGGCGCGCGCGCCGTCGACAAGTCGCTCGACGATGGCACTGGCCGCTCGCTCGGAGCTGTTCTCGATCAGGATCCCGAACGAGTCGGTGCCGAGGTGGGCGACGAAGTCATGGGCCCGGACGGAGCCGACCAGTCGCTGCGCCACCGCGACCACGACCTGTTCGGCAGCCGTTCCCCGGAGGCGGCCATCCGATCCCCGGACACCGTCGACCTTCAGGCACGCGACCGCATTGACCTCGCCGTCCCTGGCGGTGGCGAGGGCCCGCTCCAGCCGGCTCCAGAACACCTCCCGGGTGGGAAGGCCGGTCAGGGGGTCGCTGAAGAGGCGCGCGAGCAGGTCGTCGCCGTAGGCCTCGGCCGGGCCGGGGCCGTCGTCCTCGGTGTCGGGGGCGGGGTCCGCGGCCTCGTCCTGGGCCCGGATCTCCCGGGCCAGCTCCTCTCGGGTGAGAACCTCGGTCCGCACCAGGTCCCATCCCCGGAGCTCGGACCGCGAGACGACCTCGTGCCAGCGCGAGAGCGCCGTGCGGAGGGCGTCGGCCTGGTTGGCGGCAGCGATCTCGAGCTGCACGGCGCACCGGTCTTGGCAGTGCAGGCCCAGCGAGTGCTCGCCCATGCCGGCCAGCAGCCGGCGCACGACGTCGTCCTCGATGACCGCCCCCGGACCGACGTCCGCTTCCAAGAGAACGATCCACACTGCCATGAACCCTCCCAGCCCGTCTGAGTCCGCAGTCACCGCCGCCTTATCCACATGTTAGTCACTCTCGTCGGGAGCGACCACTTCGGCGATTTCGGCGGACTAGACGGTGCCAACGGAACTTAGCGTTCTAAACGCTATGACCCGAACCGTCAGCTAGAGAAGTTTAACCGATTTCTCTGGTACGATGGCCCGTGCCGTGGTTGGCGCCGGTACGCGTGCGCGGAACGTCGGCCCGGAGCGGCCGCATCCCCAGGAGCCGAGAGATGCTGCAGCGGGCACAGTTCGGGATCGTCATCGTCGGCTGCGTCCTCCTGGCCGAAGGGAGCCCGCTCGCCGCC
>DASZOE010000529.1:0-1561 GCA_035550945.1 Acidimicrobiales bacterium | reverse complement strand
ATCCGGGGACGCATCGAGGAGGCCGGGGGTCGGGTGGACGTGACGAGCCGGCCGGGGGCCGGGACGGAGGTGTGCCTGTGGCTGCCCTGAGCGCGGTGAAGGTCGTGCTGGCCGACGACCACCCCATCTGGCGGGACGGCGTGCGCGCCGACCTGGGCGAGAACTTCTGGGTGGTGGGCGAGGCGGGCGACGCCGACGAGGCCATCGCCACCGTCCGGGCGACCTCGCCCGACCTCGTGGTCTGCGACCTGCACATGCCCGGCGGGGGAGGGATCAAGGTGGCCCGGACCTGCGGCGAGGAGGCGCGCATCGTCATGCTCACCGTGTCCGAGCAGGAGCGTGATCTGCTCGACGCGGTGGCGGCCGGCGCCGTCGGCTACCTGGTGAAGTCGACGCCGGGGCCGGAGCTCCGCAACGCCCTGTGGCGGGCCGCGCACGGGGAGCCGGTGTTCTCCCCGACCCTGGCCAGCCTGGTCCTGGGCGAGTTCCGCCGCATGGCCCGGTCGACGGGCGCCGAGCCCCTTTCCGACCGCGAGCGCGAGGTGCTGCAGTTCGTGGCCCGGGGCCACACCTACAAGGAGATCGGCGCCAGCCTGTTCATCGCCGAGAAGACGGTGGAGAACCACGTCCGGAACATCCTCGGGAAGCTCCACCTCAACCGGAAGCAGGAGCTCATCCGCTACGCCCTCGAGCACGGGATCGAGTAGCTGTCGGAGGGGGCGGCCCCTCCGAAGGAGTAGGGGGTGCCCCGTCCGGGATTGGGGGGTCGGGCTCGTTCCGCTCGCTGCCTTCGCCCGTCACCCTCGACGGCATGACTGCGACGCTCCAACCCTCCGGACGCCGGGCAGGGGCCACCTGGGTGGCCGCCGTCGGCGCCTTCCTGCTCGTGGCCGCGGCCGGCGTGTTCGTGGCCGTCCAGTGGAGCCGGCTCACGGCCGCCGGTCGACTGGCTCTCGTCGTGGCCGTCACCGCTGCGTGCCTGGGCGGTGGTCGCGCCCTGCGGCGATCGCTGCCGGCGACCGGAGACGTCGTCTTCCACCTGGGCGCCTTCCTGCTTCCGATCGACATGGCGGCGGCGATCCTGCAGGCCGGCCTGGGCTGGCGCGACCTGCTCCTCGCCGAGGGCATCCTCGCCGCCGCCGCCCTGGGTGGGCTGGGGCTGGTCACGGGCTCGGTCGTGCTGCGGTGGGCGGGTGTCGCCGGCGTCCCTCTGCTGGCGGCCGGCGTGGCCGGCTTCACGCCCGTGCCTGCCCCCGTCGCCCTTGGCGCCCTCGCCGTCGGGGCCGAGCTCGTCGGCCGGAGGAGATGGCGCCGCGGCCCCGCGGTGTGGGCCGCCCTTGCCGGGCTGGCCCCGCTCCTCGGGGCGGGCGCGTCCCTCGTGGCCGGCGCGCTGGCGGACCGCCCGGGCGCGGGCACCCTGGCCGATCTCGGTCTCAGCGGACCGGCTGCGGTGGGGGGTGCGCCGGCGGCGGGAGTCCTCGCCGCCTTCGTCCTGGCCCGCGGGGCCCGGCGGGACGGGGACCTGGTCCTGGCCTTGGCGGCGATGGCGTCGGCCGTCGTC
>DASZOE010000528.1:0-9918 GCA_035550945.1 Acidimicrobiales bacterium | reverse complement strand
CCACGGGCGGCGAGGTGTCGGCGACGGGCGTCTCCGGGCTGACCCTCGGCGGCGGGCTGGGCGTGATGATGCGGGCCCACGGCCTCAGCTGCGACAACCTGCGATCCGTCGAGATCGTCACCGCCGACGGGATGGTCCGGACGGCCGGCCCCGACGAGCACTCCGACCTGTTCTGGGCGGCGCGCGGCGGCGGCCGTGGCCTCGGGGTCGTCACCTCGCTCGAGTTCGACCTGCACCCGCTCGGCCCCGACGTCGCGGGCGCCCTCGTCCTCTATCCCTACGAGGAGGCGGGCGCCGTGCTCCGGGCGTGGCGCGAGGTGGCCCGCGACGCACCGGGCACGGTGACGCCCGAGATCGCCCTGTGGAGCATCCCGCCTCTCCCCGACGTGCCCGAGGAGCTCCACGGCGCGCCCATCGTCGTCGTCGCCGGCGTCCACATCGGAGCCGTCACCGAGGCGGAGGCCGTGCTCGCGCCACTGCGGGAGCTCGGGACACCGGTGGCCGATCTGAGCGGCACGGGCCCGTACGTGCAGTCCCAGAGCGCCCTCGACGACCTGTTCCCCGACGGTGGCCGGTACTACTGGAAGTCACACTTCGTCGACGAGCTGAGCGACGAGGCCATCGACGCGCTCCTCGACCACGGCGCCCGCCGGCCGACGCCCGAGTCGGTCCTCTTCATCCGGACCCTCGGCGGCGCCGTCTCCCGGGTGGCCGACGACGCCACCGCCTACCCGCACCGCTCGGCCAGCTTCAACATCAGCGTCGACGCCACCTGGCACGATCCCGCTCTCGACGACGACTCCATCCGCTGGTGCCGCTCGACGTGGGACGCGCTGGCACCGTACGCCACGGGCGGCGTCTACCTGAACTTCGCCGGCCTCGGGGAGGACCGCGAGCTGGGCAACGCCACCCTCGGGGCCAATCAGGCCCGCCTGGAGAGGATCCGCACCGCCTACGACGCCGACGGCCTCTTCGACGCCGCCGCCCGCCGGCCATGACCGGGCGACCTCCCGCCCGACTCGACAGCACGGCCGTGGTGGTCGGCGCCAGCATGGCCGGGTTGTGCGCGGCCCGGGTCCTGGCCGATCGGTTCGAGCGGGTCGTGGTGCTCGACCGCGACGAGCTCCCCCAGGGCGCCGAGGCCCGCGGGCAGGTCCCCCAGGGTCGGCACCCCCACCTCCTGCTGGTCGCCGGCGCCCGGCTGCTGGAGGGCTGGTTCCCCGGCATCACCCGGGAGCTGGAGTCGGCAGGGGCCGTCGACATCGACCTGGCCGCCGACTTCTACTGGCACCAGGCCGGTGGCCTGATGCGACGGCCGTCCTCGGACCTCCGGGGGCCGGTGATGTCCCGGCCCCTCCTCGAAGCCACCGTCCGCCGCCGGGTCGAAGCGTTGTCCAGCGTCGCGGTCCGCAGCGCCACCGCGGCAGAGGGCGTCGACCTCGATCCCGACGGTGGCCGCGTCACCGGGGTGCGTCTGGAGGACGGCTCGACCGTGCCCTCCACCCTGCTGGTCGACGCGACCGGACGGCAGGCCCGCACCCTGGCGTGGCTGGAAGCCGAGGGCTACTCGCCCCCCTCCATGTCGACCGTGGCGGTCGACACGAGATACGTCACGCGGCCGTACCGGCGGACCGCCGAGCCGGCCCGCGACTGGGTGGCCGCCGCGGTGATCGACGAGCCCGCCACCAAGCGCCTCGCCATGGCCCTGCCCGTCGAAGGCGACCGCTGGCTGGTGCTCTTCGGCGGGCTCAACGGCGAGAGGCCGCCGGTGGAGGAGCCCGGGCGACTCGCCTACGCCCGCTCGCTCCCCTCCCCGGTGATCGCCGAGATCATCGAGGCATCCGAGCCGGCCGGCGAGACGGTCACCCACCGGTTCCCCGCCAACCAGCGCCGGCACGTCGAGAAGCTGCGCCGCTTCCCGCTCGGATGGGTGCTCCTCGGCGACGCCGTGTGCAGCTTCGACCCGATCTACGGCCAGGGGATGACGTCGGCGGCCATGCGGGCCGAGGCCCTCGGCGCCTCCCTCGACCGGGCGGGCGCGGTCGACCGCCGCTTCGCTCGCCGCTACTTCGGCGCCGTCGGACGCGTGGTGGCCGTCCCCTGGTCCATCGCCGTCGGCGGCGACTTCGTCTACGACGGCACGACCGGCAGGAAGTCGCCGGGGACCGACCTCCTCAACCGGTACATGGCGCGCGTCAACGTCGCCGCCCAGCACGACGACGTGGTCGCCCTCCGGTTCAACGAGGTGGCCGCCCTCGTGCGCCGGCCGGAGACGCTCCTTGCTCCGCTCTTTGCGCTGCGGGTGCTTCGGGCCGCCCGCCGTGGGCCGGCCGCACACACCACCAGCCCGATGTCTGGCGGCCCGAGGCGCGCCACAGGGCACGTCGGGGAACCATGATGACGGCGTGCGTCAGCGTGCCCCAACCGGGCGCAACGCCGGGGCGGCGGCACCCATGATTCGTCCCACGTTGTCGGGGTCGAAGAACGCTGCCGGGGACAGCGAGCCGGCAGTGACGCTGACGAAGTCGTCCATGGCGTGCTGGTCGGTGGCGACGGCGCCGAGAAGCTGTTGCACGTCGGGCGGGGGCGGTTCGAGGCGGGCGAGCTCGGTGGTGAACCGGTAGATCGGCATCGCCTGCTCGTCCCGCGCCTGTTGGTAGTCGCCCATCGCCGTGTCCCAGGTGGCGTCGCCGTCGAAGGCTCGTGCGATGGCGGCGGTGCACTGCTCGGCGCCACGGAATGCATCGCTGATGCCCTGGGCGGTGACGGGGTCCTTGGTGTAGCCGGCGTCGCCGACGAGCGCCCAGCCCGGTCCGTACGGCTTGCGGAAGAAGTTGGGGACGCCGCCGACCCTGAAGCGGTCGACTCGCTCGGCGGCGCGGAGCCGTTCGGCGAAGGCGGGGACCCGGTCGACGGCCTCGAAGTAGCTCCCCACCACGTCGTGCTTGAAGTCGGGGGCCTGAGCGGCGGGGCAGCCGACGAGCACGAGGGTGAGCTCGTCGTTGGTGGGGACGGCGACGACACCGCGGTCGCCGCGGAGCATGGTGGTGAAGGCGTCGACGGGAAGGTCGCGCCAGAAGGTGTAGAAGGCGTTCTCGAGGACGGGGAGCTCGTTGTACTGCTCGGCCCCCACGGCACGGGCGACCCGCGAGTTGTGACCGTCGGCACCGATCACGACCCGGGCCCGTTCCTGCACGGTGGAGCCTCCGTCGGCGTGGCCGCGGATGCCCACGACCGCGCCGTCCTCGACGAGGATGTCCTCGACGGTGAAGCCCTCGCGCACCTCGACCCCGGACGCCGCGGCGGCGTCGACGAGCAGCTTGTCGAGGACGGTCCGCCGAGGGGCAAGAGCCGCTGCGATCCCGTCGACGCTACGGGGGCGGCCGGCGATCACGACCGGCCCGAAGTCGAAGGAGTAGGTGCCCATTGGCCGGCAGCCCGTGGCGACGAGCTCATCGAAGAGGCCCCAGCGTCGGAGGGCGGCGAGGCCCGTGGGGTGGATGACCAGCGTGGAGACGGTGTCGCTCGGAAACGTCGAGCGGTCGACCAGCAGGACCCGCATGCCCCGTCGAGCGAGGAGCATGGCGGTGGGTGCGCCGGCGCAGCGGGCGCCGACGACGATGGCGTCGTGATCCGTGGTCATGTGGATCCCTCTCATGCGGAGCCGGTGGGGGCGATGTTGGCGTTGAGCCGGAAGAAGTTGTCGGGATCGACGGCATCCTTGATGGCGGTGAGGCGGGCGAGCCGGTCGCCGTAGGCGGACTCGACCCCGGCTGCGCCTTCGTCGGAGATGAAGTTGGCGTAGACGCCGCTGGCATGGGGGACGAGGGCATCCCAGCCGTCCCGTACCCAGGCCTTGTGCACGTCTGCGTCGGGGTCGGGCGGGGGCCAGCCGACGGTGAGGTTGATCTCGAAGCCCGCGGCGCGGACACCGACGGCGGTGGCATCGGGGGCGACGCGGCTGACGGCGCCGCCGACCGCCCACCCGTTGATCTGGGCGAAGGGGCCCGTGGCGTTGCGCATCCGGTCGACCATGACGTCGATGACCTCGTCGGTCAGGGTCGGGAGCCGGTGGGCCTTCCAGTAGTAGTGGCGGCCATGGGGTGCGCCGGCGTCGAGCATCGACTGGACCCCGAGGTAGGGGGTGGGGCGGACCACGTCGACGATCGGTGTGCCGATCGCTCGTAGCGGGGCGATGGCGCCTTGGCCCTCGGCAAGGTCGCCGGCCCAGAGGAGGATGAGGGCCATGACGGGCTTGCCGAACCTTTCGACCGGTGTGAACGGTGCGGGCGGCGCGGGGATCAGGCCGATGGTCATGCCGAGTTCGTCGGGTGCGGTGGGCGCGAAGTCGCGCACCGCCGCAAGCGCGGCGGGGGCATCGTCGAGGTCCCAGAGGATCGGGCCGGCGAGCACCATCGGTCCGACCGGGTGCAGTTGGTACTCGAACCGGGTGGCGATGCCGAAGTTCCCGCCACCACCACGCAGACCCCAGAACAGCTCGGGGTCGTCGTCGGCGTCGACGTGGCGGAGCTCGCCGTCGGCCGTGACGAGGTCGACGGACAGGAGGTTGTCGACGGTGAGGCCATGCTTGCGCATCAGGTGCCCGAGCCCGCCTCCGAGGGTGAGCCCACCGATGCCGGTGTGGCTGACGATCCCGCCCGTGGTGGCGAGCCCGTGGGGTTGGGTGGCCCGGTCCAGGTCGGACCACAGCATCCCGCCGGCCGCGATGGCGGTGCGACTGGCGGGGTCGACGCGGGCGGCCTTCATGAGCGACAGGTCGATCATCAGACCGCCGTCGCAGACGGAGTGCCCGGCGATGGAGTGGCCGCCGCCGCGCACCGAGACCAGCACGTCGTGCTCGCGGGCGAACCGGACGGCTTCGACGACGTCGTCGCTGCCGGCGCAGCGGGCAACGACGGCGGGGTGCCGGTCGATGGCACCGTTCCAGACCCGCCGGGCCTCGTCGTAGCCCTCCTCGCCCGGGTGGAGGAGCGCGCCGCGGAAGCGGGCGCGTAGGTCGGAGGCGTGCTTGGAGGCAGCGGTCATCGGTGTGTCGCTCCTCTGGTCGGGTGGTCGTCGTCGGTCACGCCGGTTGCCCTCCTGGTGGGCGATCTGGCGTCATCTTCCGACACGTGGCGTTCCGCGAACGTTCCGCGGTCCACGCTTTGGGTCAGGACCTCGTGCTGACCCTTCGGCGGGTGACGTCGATGCGGGCAGCCGCTCGAAGCTCGCGGTCGACCGTCTCGGAGGTGGCGCCGGTGGCTGCGAGGAGCTCGGCTCGCACCCGGCGGATCTCGGGTTCCCACAGTCGCGACCCCGTCCGGGCCAAGGCCTGGTCACAGGCGACGAGCGCGCCCTCCGGGTCCCCCGCGGACCAGTGGGCGGCGACCCGGACGCGGTCGAAGCAAGCGTGGTGGCCCGGGGCCTGGTCCACGTCGGCGAGCCCGTCGATGACCGCGGCGATCCGGGCCAGCCCCTGCATCACCTGGCCGTCGTTCACCTCGACGAAGCCGCGAAGCACCTCGAGGAACGAGGCGGTTGGCCGGGTGTGGTACCGGTCCTGGTCGAGCCGTTCGACGTAGCTGTTGACCTCATCGGGGCGCTCGAGGTCGATGGAGAGCATGGCGGCGAAGCTGCAGGCGGCCGCCCGGCTGTAGGGGTGGCCGGCTTCGTCGGCCCGCCGCAGCGCGCGATCACGGGCCTGCTCCGCCTCGTCGACGCGGCCCAGCAGGCCCAGGGTGTTGGCCAGCCGGCTCTGGCAGACGATGGCGGGGTCGTGGCCGAAGCGGGCGATGTGCTGACGGCGACGGGCGGAGGCGAAGCCGCTGATCGCCGCATCGAAGTACGACAAGGCGCCTTCGAGCTGGCCCGTCCAGAACGCGGTGATGCCCAACAGGTACTCGCTCTCGGTCACCAGCCCGTCGTCCCCCGAACGCCGAGCCGACGCGGCGAGCTGCTCGGCGGCATCCTGCGCGCCCCCGAAGTCCCGTCGGCACAGCCGGGACATCACCATCGACCGGAGCACGGTCGGGTCGATGTCGACCTCGAGCTCCGTGGAGAGCTCCACCACTCGGCGCTGTGCCGCGTCGACTCGATCCGAGGCGAACCCGTCGACCCCGACGAGCGCCGTTGGGAGGGCGGCGACGACCGCCAGCTCCTGGCGACGATCGGCTCCGGATACGGACTCGAGCAGTCGGCGGGCGCGCTCGAGGAAGCGGACGGTGTCCACGCTCCGGTAGCGGCGCGCCGCATCGGTGGCGGCCTGCTGGTACCACTCGACCGCGTCGGCAAGGAGCCCGGCCCGCTCGTAGTGGCCCGCGATCTGGTCACTCACCTCGATGACCCCACCCTCGTGTCGGCGCTGGAGGGCGTCGGCGAGGGCGCGGTGGTTGTGTTGCCGCTCCGGTGGGCTGAGCGTGTCGTACGCGACGTCACGGAGCTTGCCGTGGGTGAAGTCGTACGCGTCGTCGCCGTGCTCAGCGATGATGCCGCGCCGCCACAGCTCGTCGAACGCGACCACGGCCTCGTCGACGCCGAGCCGGGTCGCGTCGCGGACCAGCGCCGTGGTGAAGGACCGCCCGACCGTGGCAGCCACACCGGCAACCGTGCTGGCGATGGGTGAGCAGCGGTGGAGCCGGGCCTCGATGACGGCCCGCAGCTTGGGGGTGAGGCCCTGGGCGGGGGCGCCGTCAAGGGCCGCCCGGGCGGTCTCGACGACGAACAGCGGGATGCCTTCGGTGTCGGTGTACAGGCCCGAGGTGTCGCCGGTGACACCAAGCGCTCGGGCGAGCGTGTCAGTGGAAGCGAGGCTCAATCGGGGGACGGTGAGCTCGGTCGCCCGGTCGATCCGGTGGAGGTCGGCGATGACCTCCCGCAGCGGTTGCTCGTCGCTGACGTCGTGTCGAGCAAGGGTCATCGCGACCAGTACGCGCCGTGGCGGTTCGAGCCGAACCAGGTGGTGCATCGCAGCGACGCTGTGGGTGTCGGTCCACTGCGCGTCATCCACCACGAGGAGCAGGGCACGGCCCGACGACGTCAACGCTTCAGAGATGGCTTCGAGTTGGAGACGGCGTTCGGCGGCGGGGTCGAAAGGGTCAGCGGGAGGGTCGGTCGTGAGCTCCGGCACCAGTCGTCCGAGCACGGCTCGCGACGGGCCTGGTAGCCGGTCGAGGTCGCCGTCTCGATGGAGCGTCCGGAGCCACGAGCTGGCGACGCCGTAGCCGAGCTCCGATCCGCTCGCGTAGGACCGAGCGGCGAGGACCCGAGCGCCCCGCTGACTGCACCAGGACGCGAGCTCCTCGACCAGTCGCGTCTTGCCCACGCCGGGTTCGCCGGCGACCACGACGAGGTGCGCGGCGCCGGCCTCCGTCTGCAACCAGAGCTCCGTCAGCTGTTGCCACTCGCGTTCCCGACCGATCAGCGGGGCGTGGGCGGCGCGGGGGCCCGGACCGGGTTCGACAGGTGGCTCGGTTCGGCGGACCAGCCGGTCGTAGAGCGCCGTGGTCTCTGGCGTTGGTTCGACTCCGAGCTCCCGTCGAAGAGTGGAGACGCACTCGTGGTAGGCGCGCACGGCTGCGGCGCGATCGCCGGCGGCGTCGTGCACCTGCATCAGCAGCCGGTGGGCGGCCTCCTGGAGCGGGTCACCGCGTGCGAGCGCCGACGCTGCGGACACGGCCCGGGCGTGCTCGCCGCGCTCGGAGCGCAACCGCGCCAGTCGCGTCAGCGCGTCGTGGTAGCGGCCCCGGAGCCGCTCCCGCTCGGCGATGGCCCAGTCGTCGTAGAGATCGGGGAGGAGCTCACCACGGTGGAGGTCGACCGCCGCCTGTAACGCCGCGACGCGGGCGTCGGAGTCGGCGCCGTCGAGGTCGACCGATCGAAGATGCTGCTCGAAGGCCTCGACGTCGACCCAGCAGTCGGCGTCCTCGCGCCAGTGGATCGACCGGGACGTGACGGAGAGGTAGCGCTCCAGGTCGGGGAGCTCATGGCGAAGCACGTGCAACGCCTTGCGAAGGTTGGTTCTCGCCTGGGCTTCGGTCGAGTCCGGCCACAGCAGGAAGGAGAGACGTTGCCGCGGGACCGGGCCGTCGCGGTGCAGTGCCAGGTGTGCGAGCAGAGCCGTCGACCGGCCCGACGTCAGCGGCGGCAACGTGCGCTCCCCGATCTGGAGGGCGGGCCCGCCGAAGAGCCGGATCGCGAGCGTCGCCCCGCTCGAAGAGCGTTCGACGTCGTCGACACGTGGTCCTGGACGCTGGGCGCTGGCCGCCACGGTGATCAGTGTTGCACCCCGCCGTCGTGACGGCGCCGGGCCAAGGCGCTGGTTGACCCACGTCACAGATGCAGAACTCCTTGCGCTCGGACGTCGCCCGTCGCCCCCATGCCGTCCCGGTCGTCGATTGGGGCGACGGTCTACCGTGCGGACCATGCACGAGCGGGAAGACGGCGAGCAGCGGTTCGGCGCGGCGGCGCAGGCCGCGGAGTGGGACACGAGGTACAGCGAGCGCGACGGAGCGATGTGGAGCGGGCGGCCCAACGGGCGGCTCGTCGCCGAGGTCGCCGACCTCACCCCGGGACGGGCGCTCGACGTCGGTTGTGGCGAGGGTGCGGACGCGATCTGGCTCGCTCGGGGCGGCTGGACGGTCACTGCGATCGATATCTCCGATGTCGCCGTGTCCCGGGCGCGGGAGGCTGCCGATCTGGCCGGAGCCACGGTCGAGTGGGTCTGCGGCGACGCCCTGCAGACACCGTTCCCGGCCCGTTCGTTCGACCTCGTTTCGATGCAGTACCCGGCGCTGCCCAAGGCCGCGGGTGAGACCGCCGTGCGGGGGTTGCTCGGCACCGTGCGCCCAGGCGGGCTGCTGCTCGCCGTTTACCACGACCTCGACGACGAGCACTGCGAGCACATGAAGTCGCAGGGCCTCGACCCGGCGGACTACGTCGCTGCCGACGATCTCAGCCGGCTACTCAGCGACGACTTCACGGTCGAGCTGCACGCCGTCGAGCCGTGCATCGACCCGCCACCCGGCACCCCGCACGTCGCCGACGTCATCCTGCGCGCCCGGCGTCGCTGACCGCGCTGCAGGGAGCGTTCGCGCATGGCGGGTCCCGCTGAGTCCGCTCGGCTGCCGACTCTGGACTTGGCCGGGAGAAGACCCGGTAGAACAGCGAACCGACCCGGTAGGAGGCACGACGAAACGAGCAAGGCCCAGGCCGCTGACCTGGGCCTTCGTTCATTGCTTGGTGGCGGGGGCAGGATTTGAACCTGCGACCTTCGGGTTATGAGCCCGACGAGCTACCAGACTGCTCCACCCCGCGTCGTGGAGCAGAGTTTAACACCGCACCGCGGTTTGTAAAGCACCGTGAGCGCGTGGTACCGTGGGCTTCGGAATGGGCACCGTCCTCCTTGTTCTCATGCTCGTCGGCGCCGCGTTCGCCCTCGTCGCCGCGGGAGGCGCGATCTGGGCGTACCTCCGGCTCCGTCGCGCCCGTGCCGCCTTCGGCCAACACCTCACAGAAGAAGTCGATAACCTCGCCAGACGTACCGGCGAGCTGGAGAAGGGTCTCTCCGACCTCGACGCCCGCGCGCAGCAGCTGCCCGTCCAGATCTCCGAGCTCCAGCAGAGCCTTGCGACCCTGCGGGTTCTCACCGAGGCCCTCTCCGCCTCGCTCCGCCAGGCCCAGAGGGTTCTCTCCTACAGCGCGCTCAAGACCCTGAGCGCCACCCGCATCGCCGACTTCCTCCGGTCCCGCCCGGCGCAGGGAAACGGTCCGCGCTCCGGTTGAACTTTCGGGTGTTGCGCGCAAGGAGAGCCCGTATACTCCTACGATGAGCGAGGAGCAAGCAGAGCAGACGCAAGCACAGGAGGCGTTGGAGCCCTCGGGCGAGGAGTGCGAGATCTGCGGCGCGGAGATGTTCGGGTT
>DASZOE010000527.1:0-2048 GCA_035550945.1 Acidimicrobiales bacterium | reverse complement strand
AGCCCACCCCGCCCGGGTGGGTGGACCTGGCCCTGAGCGTCCCGCTGATGGATACGACGCGGGCCCGCCAGGAGCTGGGGTGGCGGCCGAGGGTCGACGCCGGCCAGGCGCTGCGGGAGCTGCTCGAGGCCATCGCCGACGGCACGGGAGCTCCGACCCCGCCCCTCGAGCCCGACCCCACGGGCCGGCAGAAGGCGGCCGCGTGAGAGCCGTCGTCTGGCACGGCAAAGGGGACGTGCGGGTGGAGAACGTCGACGACCCGAAGATCGAGGAGCCGACCGACGCCGTCATCCGGGTGACCTCCACCGCGATCTGCGGCTCCGACCTCCACCTCTACGGCAAGCTCTGGCCGGTCATGCAGGAGGGAGACATCCTCGGCCACGAGCCCATGGGCGTGGTCGAGGAGGTGGGTCCCCAGGTGGAGCACATCGGCCCCGGCGACCGGGTGGTCATCCCGTTCAACATCGCCTGCGGGCGTTGCTGGCTGTGCGAGCGGGAGCTCTACTCCCAGTGCGACACGACCCAGAACAAGGCGGCCCGCAAGGGGGGGAGCCTGTTCGGCTACACGCACCTCTACGGCGCCGTCCCCGGGGGCCAGGCCGAGTACCTGCGCGTCCCCCAGGCCCACTTCGGGCCCATCAAGGTGCCGGACGGACCGTCCGACGACCGCTTCCTGTACCTCTCCGACGTGCTGTCGACGGCGTGGCAGGCCGTGCGCTACGCGGAGATCGCGCCGGGCGAGACTGTGGGCGTCTGGGGGCTGGGCCCGATCGGGCAGATGTGCGTGCGCGTCGCCCTGCACCAGGGCGCGGGCCGGGTCATCGCCGTCGACGTCGTCCCCCACCGTCTACGGATGGCCGAGGAATGGGGCGCGGAGACGGTCGACGTGAGCACGACCAGCGACGTCACCGACGTCGTCTGGGAGATGACCGAGGGCCGGGGCGTCGACTCCGGCATCGACGCCGTGGGGATGGAGGCCGCCGGCTCACCGGCCGACGCGGTGTGGACGACGATGAAGGTGCAGACCGACAAGCTGGTCGCCCTGCGCAACTGCGTAGGGTCCATCCGACGGGGCGGGACCCTGTCGATCAGCGGGGTCTACACCGGCCACTACCCGCTCTTCCCGCTCGGCGACCTGTTCGACAAGCAGGTCGCCATCCGGATGGGGCAGGCGAACGTCCGCCGGTGGGTCGGCGAGATCCTGCCGCTGCTCGAGGACGACGCCGACCCTCTCGGAGTCGAGTCGTTCGCCACCCACCACCTCCCGCTCGATCAGGCGCCCTACGGCTACGAGATCTTCCAGAAGAAGCGGGACGGCGTCTTGAAGGTCGTGTTGAAGCCCTAAGACTTCACCCGCCCCCGCCACGCGCCCGTCTCCTCGCCGCGGCTTTCGATGAACTCCTTGAAGCGCTGGAGGTCCCCCTCGGCCCGGCGCTCGACGATCTGCAGGGCGTCGCCCGCCTTCTCCGTGGGGTCCTCGGGCTCGAAGACGAGCTCGAGGTCGACCTCCGTGCGCTCGGCCGAGACGGGCCGGAACGTCACCCTGCCGGCGTTCTCGGCACCCGCGGTGCTCCGCCAGGCGACGGTCTCGTCGGGTACCTGCTGGACGATCTCGGCCTCCCACTCCCGCTCCACGGGGCCGATCTTGGCGACCCAGTGCAGGTGGGTGTCGTCCTTCTGCACGACTTGCTCGACGCCTTCCATGAACTGCGGGAAGTCCTCGAACTGCGTCCACTGGTTGTACACCGGGGTCACCGGGCGTTCCACGACGATGGAAGTGCGTGCTTGTGCCATTGCAGTACCTCCTCGGGAGAGCGTGGGCCGAACGGCCCCGTCGCCTCCTGTGTACCCGGCCCCTCTCCGCCGGGAACGACTGCTGTGACACGTGTCCGCAGCGCGCCCGACGGGTAGCTCTCGGGGGATGACCGACGCCCTCCCGCCCGAAGCCCCGGACGCCGACGTCGCCGAGCAGCGCCTGGCGACCGACCCCGACGACGAGGTGCCCGTCATCCCGCCCCTCGAGCCGGAGGTGCCGGAGGCCGCCGCCC
>DASZOE010000526.1:0-9352 GCA_035550945.1 Acidimicrobiales bacterium | reverse complement strand
GTCGACCACGATGACGGACGCGCAGCCCGGGATCTGCCGGGCGGCGCGGACGCAGCGCTCGACCACGTCCTCGCTCCGGTAGCCGACGACGACGACGTCGAGCGCGGCCGGCCGGGGCCGAGCAGTGACGGGGACGCGCCGGCACGGCGCCAGCGGCCGGCTGCGGTCGCGGTGGCGCCACAGGTGGCGGCTCACGGCCCAGGCGTGACGGGCACCCGCCCGGGTCAGGAGCCGGCGGTGCCGGCGGCGGGGCGGGTGGTGGCACCCGGCGCCCGGGACCTGGACGACGCGCCAGCCGGCGTCCCGCAGCCGGAGACAGAAGTCGACGTCCTCGGGCCCGTAGAAGAAGGCCTCGTCCAGACCCTCGACCTCGTCGAAGGCGGCGCGGCGGACGAGCTGGCAGGCGCCGATGGCGAAGTCCACGTCCCATGCCGGGTCACCCGGCCGCCTCTCGGCGGGGGCGTACTCCGCGGTCCGGCCCAGCACACGGGCGACCTTGCGGCCCAGCGACGGGGCCCGGCCGGCGCTGGCCTCGGGCGCCTGCCCGTCGAAGACGGGGGCGACGAGGGCCACGTCGGGCGAGGCGGCCATGGGCCGGCAAAGCCGCTCGAGGGTGTCGGGATGGAGGCGGGCGTCGCTGTCGAGGAACAGGACGAGGGGGGCGTCGGTCGCGCCGGCCCCCTGGTTGCGGGCCGCGGCCACGCCCCGGTTGGCCTCGTTGCGCAGGAGCAGGACCCTGGCGTCGGCGGGAACCGTCGCCGGCGGCTCCGAGCCGTTGTCCACGACCACGACCTCGACGTCCACGCCGGTCGAGGCCAACGCCGAGGCCAGCGCGGCGTCGAGCAGCTCGCCGTCGTTCCACGTGAGGATGACGACCGCGACGCGGGGCGTGCTCATCGGCCTCCCCGCCCGATCACGGAGCGGACGGTGCGGCCGATGATGCGGAGGTCCAGCCCGAGGCCCTGGTGGCGCAGGTAGTAGAACTCGTACTGCAGCTTCTCCAGGGCGTCGGCTTCCGTCGACCCGTAGGGGTACTTCACCTGGGCCCATCCGCTGAGGCCCGGGCGGACCAGGTGCCGGAGGTTGTAGAAGGGGATCTTCTCGGCCAGCTCCTCCACGTAGCCCGGCTGCTCGGGGCGGGGCCCGACGACCGAGAGGTCGCCCCGGACGATGTTGAGGGCCTGGGGCAGCTCGTCGAGGTGCGTCCGCCGGAGCCAGGCGCCGAAGCGGGTGACCCGGGGGTCGCCGGGCGCCGTCCACTCCGACGCGCCGGCTCCGGGCACCATCGTCCGGAACTTGAGGATCTCGAACACCCGGCCGTTCTTGCCGACGCGGGGCTGGCGGAAGAGGAGCGGCCCCCGGTTGCCGAAGCGGTTGCCGATGAGGACCACCGGGGTCACCGCCGCGAGCATCGCCAGACCCACCAGCCCGAGGCCGACGTCGGCGACGCGCTTCATGCGCCCGTAGCGGGCCCGGTGCAGCTCGCCGATGTCGAACATCAGCGACACCCGCTCGAGCTCGGAGACGGGGAGCTTGCCCAACCACTCGTCGTAGCAGAGGGACAGGGTCCGCACCCGCACGCCCCTCTCGTGCAGGGCGGCGGCCTGGGCCACGATCGACTCGTCGGCCTGGGCCTCGCGGTCGAGCACCACCGCCGTCGCCCGGGTGGCGCTGGCCGCCTCCAGCAGGGGTCGGTGTCTCGGGTCGACGGCCCGGGCCGCGGCCGGCTCGAGGGTCCGGACGAGGGTGGCGTGGCGCTCGGGCCGGGCCGCCAGCTCGTCGGCCAGGGTGATCGCCTCGCCGGCCGAGGCGACGGCGAGGAGCCGGTCCCGCTCCTCGTCCTGGGCCCGGCCGTCGGCGGCCAGGGACGCGCAGAGGAGGGAGACGGGGAGCAGGACGGCCGGGGCCATGAAGATCACGAACCGGGGCAGCTGGGCGGAGCCGGTGAGGAGCTGGAGCAGGGAGATGCCCAGGGCCGCGGCCGCGGTGGAGGCCAGGGTCGCCACCAGGGCGGAGCGGCGGTTGCTGCTCAGGTCGGGAAGCCCGGCCCCGTAGGCGCAGACCGCCAGCAGGGCGGCGTAGGCGAGGGACCAGGTGAAGCGCGACGACGCCGTGAGGTCGTAGCCATGGCGCACGGCGTGGGCCTTGCCCAGGCCGAGGACGACCGCCACGATCCCCGCGAGGAGGAGCGGGCGCGCCAGTCGCCGCACCGTCACGCCCCTGGCATCCGACACGTCACCTGTTGTGTATCGGCACCCCCGGACGGCCGGTTGAGGTGGGCAGCGAGGTGGTCCTCGGGCAGTCGCTGGACCGGGCACGTACCGTCGCGGCATGCGGGTGGCCGTCTTCAGCGCCAAGGAGTACGACGAGGAGTTCCTGCGGGCGGCCAACGACGGTCACGGGCATCGACTCCTGTTCCTCGAGCCGCGCCTGACCGTCGGAACCGCTCCCCTGTCGACGGGCTGCGAGGCCGTCTGTGCCTTCGTCAACGACGACCTCGGGCCCGACGTGCTCGACGCCCTCGCCGACCTCGGCGCCCGCCTCGTCGCCCTCCGGTCGGCCGGGGCCAACCATGTCGACCTCGAGACCGCCGACCGGCGAGGGCTGACCGTGACGCGAGTGCCCGACTACTCGCCTCACGCCGTGGCCGAGCACTGCGCCGGTCTCGTCCTGGCCCTGAACCGGAAGATCCACCGGGCCTACAACCGCATCCGGGAGAACAACTTCGCCCTCAACGGGCTCCTCGGGTTCGACCTGCACGGCAAGACGGTGGGCGTGGTCGGCACCGGCAAGATCGGCACGTGCTTCGCCCGCATCATGGTCGGCTTCGGCTGCCGGGTGGTGGCGAGCGATCCGCGTCCCAACGACGACTGCCGCAGGATGGGAGTGGAGTACACGTCCGTCGACAGCGTGCTCTCGGACGCCGACATCGTGGCCCTCCACTGCCCGCTGACGGCCGAGACCCGCCACCTGATCGACCGCGAGCGCCTGGCCCGGATGAAGGACGGGGTGATGCTCGTCAACACCAGCCGGGGGGCCCTGGTGGACACGGCCGCGGCCATCGACGCGCTCAAGACGGGCAAGATCGGGCAGCTCGGCCTCGACGTGTACGAGGAGGAGTCGGCGATCTTCTTCGAGGACCGCTCCGACGAGGTGGTGGCCGACGACCTCCTCTCGCGCCTGCTGACGTTCCCCAACGTGCTCGTCACCGGGCACCAGGGCTTCTTCACGAAGGAGGCGCTGGAGGGCATCGCCCGCACCACGATCGAGAACATCACCGCCTTCGAGCGGGGCGACGGAACCCTCCACCGGGTGACCGCCGACGCCTGACCGAGCTCGGGTGCCCTACTTCCGGGCCAGCACCGGCGCCAGGGACTGCCCCGTGTGGCTGTCGGACGTCTTGGCCACTACCTCGGGCGGGCCCTCGACCACCACCATCCCGCCCCCGTCGCCCCCCTCGGGGCCGAGGTCGACGATCCAGTCGGCCGACTTCACCACGTCGAGGTTGTGCTCGATGACGAGCACGGTGTTGCCCTGGTCCACCAGGCGGCCGAGCACGGTGAGGAGCTTGCGGATGTCCTCGAAGTGGAGGCCGGTGGTGGGCTCGTCGAGGATGTAGATCGTGTGGCCGGTGGAGCGCTTGGACAGCTCGCTGGCCAGCTTCACGCGCTGGGCCTCGCCTCCCGAGAGCGTGGGCGCGGGCTGGCCGAGGCGCACGTAGCCCAGACCCACGTCCACGAGCGTCTGCAGGTGGCGGTAGATGGGGGGCTGGTTGGCGAAGAACTCCGACGCCTCCTCGCAGGACATGTCGAGGACCTCGGCGATGTTCTTGCCCTTGAAGGTGATGTCGAGGGTGTCGCGGTTGTAGCGCCCGCCCTTGCACACCTCGCAGGGGACGTAGACGTCGGGCAGGAAGTGCATCTCGATCTTGATCGTGCCGTCGCCGGCGCACGCCTCGCAGCGCCCGCCCTTGACGTTGAAGGAGAAGCGCCCCGGCAGGTAGCCCCGGACCCGGGCCTCCTGGGTCTGGCTGAAGAGGCGCCGGATGTGGTCGAACACGCCGGTGTAGGTGGCTGGGTTCGACCGCGGCGTGCGCCCGATCGGTGACTGGTCGATGTTGATGACCTTGTCGAGGAGCTCGTCGCCCTCGATGGTGCGGTGGCGGCCGGGGACGACCTTCGACCGGTAGATCCGCTGCATGAGGGCCCGGTAGAGGATGTCGTTGACGAGGGTGGACTTGCCCGAGCCCGAGACCCCGGTGACGCACACCAGGCAGCCGAGGGGGAGCTCGACGTCGATCGACTTGAGGTTGTGCTCCCGGGCGCCGCGGATCACGAGCCAGTCGTCGCCCGGCTCCCGCCGCATGGCCGGCACCGGGATCGACCGGACCCCGCCCAGGTACTGGCCGGTCACCGAGCGCTCGCAGGCGACGAGGTCGTCGACGGTCCCCGCCACCACGATCTCGCCCCCGTGCTCGCCCGCCCCGGGCCCGATGTCGACGACGTGGTCGGCCACCCGGATGGTCTCCTCGTCGTGCTCGACGACGATCACCGTGTTGCCCAGGTCGCGGAGGCGCTCGAGGGTGTCGACCAGCTTGCGGTTGTCGCGCTGGTGCAGCCCGATGGAGGGCTCGTCGAGCACGTACAGGACACCGACCAGGCCGCTGCCGATCTGGCTGGCCAGCCGGATGCGCTGGGCCTCGCCCCCGGCCAGCGTGCCCGCCGAGCGGTTGAGGCTCAGGTAGTCGAGGCCCACGTCGAGCAGGAAGCGCATGCGGGCGTTGACCTCCTTCACCACCCGCTCGGCGATCATGCGGTCGCGCTCGGAGAGCTCGACGGTGGTGAGGAAGGCCGCCGACTTGGCGATGGAGAGGTCGCAGAGCTGGAAGATGTTCAGCCCGCCGACCGTCACCGCCAGCGACTCGGGCCGCAGCCGCGAGCCACCGCACTCCGGACAGGGGACCTCGCGCATGTAGCCCTCGATCTGGTCCCGCATGTAGTCGGACTCGGCCTCCGAGTGCCGGCGCTGGAGGTAGGGGATGACCCCCTCGTAGTGGGTGTGGTACGAGCGGGTGCGCCCGTAGCGGTTGCGGTACTGCACGTGGACCTGACGGGTGCCCGACCCGTAGAGCAGGACCTTCTGCTCCGCCTTCTTGAGCTTGCGCCAGGGCGTGGTCACCCGGAAGCCGTGGGCCTCGGCCACCGCGACCAGCACTCGGTGGAAGTACTCACCCCGCGCGCCGGCCCAGGGGGCGATCGCCCCCTCGTCCAGGGTGAGGTCGGGGTTGGGCACCACGAGCTCGGCGTCGACCTCGAAGCGGGTGCCCAGGCCGTCGCAGTGGGAGCAGGCCCCGTAGGGCGAGTTGAACGAGAAGTTCCGGGGCGCGAGCTCGTCGAACGACGTCCCGTCGTTGGGGCAGGCCAGGTGCTGGCTGAAGGTCAGGGCCTGGCCGTCGGGGGGCAGTTCGCCGTCGGCGTCCCGAGGCACGATCTCCACCTCGGCCACGCCGTCGGCCAGGCGCAGGGCCGTCTCCATGGAGTCGGTCAGCCGCCGCTCGATGCCCCCCTTGCGCACCAGGCGGTCGACGACGACCTCGATGGTGTGGTTCTCGTAGCGGGCCAGGCGCTCCTTCGCGGACTTGGCCTCCGAGAGCTCCCGGAGGACACCGTCGACCCGGGCCCGGGCGAAGCCCTGGCCGGCCAGCTCCTCGAGCAGCCCCTCGTACTCCCCCTTCCGTCCCCGGACGACGGGCGCCAGGACCTGGAACCGGGTGCCCTCGGGCAGCTCCAGGACCCGGTCGACGATCTGCTGGGGCGTCTGGCGGGTGACCACCGCCCCGCACTTGGGGCAGTGGGGCACGCCGATGCGGGCGTAGAGCAGCCGGAGGTAGTCGTACACCTCGGTGATGGTGCCCACCGTCGACCGTGGGTTCCGGGACGCCGACTTCTGGTCGATGGAGATGGCCGGCGACAGGCCCTCGATGAAGTCGACGTCGGGCTTGTCCATCTGCCCGAGGAACTGGCGGGCGTAGGCCGAGAGCGATTCCACGTAGCGCCGTTGCCCCTCGGCGTAGATCGTGTCGAAGGCGAGCGACGACTTCCCCGAGCCGGAGAGGCCGGTGAAGACGATCAGCCGGTCGCGGGGGAGCTCGAGGGAGACGTTCTTCAGGTTGTGCTCGCGAGCGCCGCGAATCACAAGCATGTCGGCCACCGCCCGAGACTACCGGCGGGTCGACGGTTCGGGAACCGGATTGCCGGGCGTCGGGCCGAGGTCGGGCGGGTTCAGGCGGCGGGCAGCGGACGGGTCGACAGCACCAGGGCGGGATCGCCCTGCCCTAGCACGGTGCGGTGCGGGAAGGTCCGTTCGGCGGCGGCGATCACCCGGTTGTCGGCCGCGAACCAGCGCTCCTGCGTCTGCCACCAGGCGGCCACCACCACCACGTCACACCGCCCGAGGTGCGAAGGATCGTCGATGGCCGCGAACTCCCGGGGGGAGTCGAGATAGGCCAGCATCGGGGCCACGCCCACGGCGACGACGCAGCTCCGGGCGCCGGAGGCGTTGGCCGCCCGGATCACCTGGGCGGCGACGCGGTAGGCGGTGGGATCGTCGGTGTAGGAGGGCAGGGTGGAGGTGGCGACCAGGGCGGTCCACGGCACCACCGCCAGTGCGCCCACCGGGACGCGGGCCACGGCCACCGCGGCCAGGTACGCCGCACCCGGCACCAGCCACACGAAGAAGCGCTCGGTAAGAGCCGACGACTGGAGCGCGGCCCACAGCACGCCGAGGACGGCGACGAGCGCCACCGCCGCGCCCCGGGCCGGGCGCGGGCCTGCGTGGCCCGAACCCAGTGGCCCGCTCAGGAGGAGCACGGCGCCGGCCACGACGAGGGGCAGGAGGACCACGGTCGCCCACCCGCCTCCGGTGACCATCTCCGCCACCCGCCAGGGCAGGCGGGACTGGAACACCTTGGCGTGCGACCGCATCCCGCCGACCATGGGCCCGGCCATGCCGACGTAGGCGATCGCGGCGACGGTGAGCGCCCCGAGGAACCGAAGGCGCCAGGCCCGGCCGAGCTGCCGGCGGGCGAGGACGGCGCCCACGTGGGCGGCCAGCACCGGGACCATGTACAGGTGGGTGGCCAGGCCCACGCCGGCGACGGCCACGTAGGCGACGTCGCGACGGCGGGACGGTCGCCCGTCGTCCCGGGCCACGATCACCGTCGACACCACCGCGCAGAGCGTCAGCAGGCTGTAGCCCCGCACCGACCGGGACAGCGTCGCGAACGTGGGGTTGCAGGCGACGAAGGTGCCGGCGACCACTCCGGCGACCAGGCCGTGGCGCCGGACCGTGAACCAGGTCAGGACGGCGACGGTGAGGGCGCCGCAGAGGATCGGCAGCACCCGCATGGTCGCCGCACCGCCGCTTCCCGTGCCCATCCGCACGAGCTGCTCGAGGAACGAGAAGAACGGGTGGTTGTTGAGCACCGCCTGCCGGGTGAAGGCGGCCCACGGGGGTCCGGGTCGGACGAACATCCCCACCGTCTGGGCGCTGTCGAAGTCGAGGGAGCGGCCCAGGCCGGGCAGGTAGGCGACGAAGGTGAGGGCGCCCAGGGCGGCGCCGGCCCCGGCCGCGGTGCGAGGGCGGCGGCCGGGACGGTCCGACGGCGGCGAGCCTTCCCGGACCCGTTCGGACACGGGAGCCGGCGCGCTCACGGCCCGATGCGGAGGATCAAAACGTCCCAGTTGGGGCCGCCCGAAGGGGTCCTCCGGGAGACGACGTGGACGCCCGAACCCAGCTCGGTGGTGTCGCGCTCGCGCTGGTCGGTGACGAGGACCAGGCGGTCCACGCCTGCCCCGTGCAGACGCCGGACGAGCGAGTCGAGGCCGCCGGGCCGGGCCAGCAACCAGCGCTGGTCGTCGAAGGTCGCCCACGCCAGACGGGGGATGGCGGCGTGGGTCGCCACCATCACCGGCCGGGGCCCGAGCTCCCTACCGGCCTGCGCCGCCGTCTCCTGGAGGCGGGCCGTGAACCGGTGGATGTCACGGAGGCCGGCCAGGCCCATGACGGTCAGGGCGACGGCGCAGGTGACCAGCGCGGCCGCCGCCGCCGTACGGGCCGACGGGGGCAGGGCGCGGCCCAACGACGCCAGGGCCAGCAGCAGGACCGGGGCGAGCACCGGCAGGCCCAGGGCGAAGTAGCGCCCGCCCCACTCCCCCGACCCGCCGGTGACGTACTGGGTGGCGACGACGGCGGCCGCGAACACCGCGAAGGTGCCGAAGGCGACCCGGGCCGCCAGACCGGCGAGGGCCTCGCGCCGCCGGGCGCCGACGGCGACCAGGCCGGCGGCGGCCACCGGGAAGGCCACGAGGAGCCCGGGGACGAGGTTGGTGGGCTCGACCGCAAGGGCGAGGAGCGCGGCGCCCGCGGCGCCCGCGGCCAGGGCGACGACGGGACGGCGGTCGCCGGGATGGCGGCGGGCGGCCACGACGCCGACGGCCAGGGCGCACAGCATCAGGAGGAGGGCGGCCTCGACCAGCGGCCGCCCGCCGTAGCCGGGCCGAAGCCAGGTGAGGGTGAAGCTCTTGAGCCGTCCGGCGAGGAACCCGCTCGTGGCGCCGGGGCCGCCGGGGAGCCCGACCACCGAGCCCCCGAGGATGCGGCGGATCCACTCCTGCTCGCCGAGGTGGGCACCGGCGGCGGCGAGGACGGAGGCCATCGCCACACCGGCCGCAGCCCGGTGGCGGCGGGCCACGGCCACCGCCCCGCTGGCCACCCCGAGCCCGAGGGCGAAGAGGACGGCCTCGTTGCGCACAAGCACGGCCAGGGCGATGCAGACCGCGACTCCGGCGACCGACGCGAGGGCCCGATGGTCCTCCAGGGCCCGGACGGCGAAGAGGACGGCTCCTGCGGCGGCGGCCGCTCCGAGGGTGTGGGCGATGACGAGGTAGCCGTCGAAGGTGAGGGGGCTGGCCAGGCCGACCACCCACAGCGCGGGCCGGGCCAGGCCGGCTCCGTGCCCGAACGAAGCGGCCGCTCCCATGCGGGCGGCCAGGGCGGCGGCGAGGGCGGCCGCCGTCACCGTCCCGGCCACCGACAGGAGGACCATGGCCGTCACCCCGCCCACCCGGTCGGCGCCGGCCAGGAGCAGGGCGTAGAGGGGGTGCTTGGCGAAGGAGGCGGTGCCCCGCGCCCCGCGCGTGGAGAGCTCGAGGGGGTAGTTGACCTCGGTGGGGTCGGCCTCGGGCAGTGGGTGCTCGACGACCCAGCCCCGGTCGGTCGAGAGCCGGTGGGCCTGGATGATCGCCGCCCCCTCGTCGGCCGAGAAGGAGGCGCCCGTGCCCAGGACGGGGAC
>DASZOE010000525.1:0-2749 GCA_035550945.1 Acidimicrobiales bacterium | reverse complement strand
ATCCACCACCTTCTCGAGGACGGGAACCAGGGTGTCGACGAACCGGGCCAGGCTGCGGAGGTCGGTGGGCTCACGGAGCGAGCCGAGCTCCTCGTCGGGCCCCAGGCAGATGGCCTCGGCCCGGGCGACGAACGCCGTCTTGAGGATGAGCCTGGCCCCGTCCACCACCGTGGCCGTCGCCGTCTGGGTCGACGAGCCGCACACCGTGAAGCCGTAGGCCCGGGCCTGGTCGGCCGCCTCGCGCGCCGAGGTCGAGGCCTGGGCCGCAGCCGCGGCGGTGGCCCCGTCGTCCGACCGGCCGGCGCTCTCCCGCAGCTGCTGGGCGGCCGTGGCCACGCCCCGGAGGCTGGAGAAGACGCCGTCGAGCCGGGCCTTGTCGTCGCCGGGGACCGACAGGCGGCCGAGGCGCGTCACCTGGTCGTCGGTCGCCGCCGCCAGGGAGCCGGCCGCCTCCGACAGCTGCTGGTAGCTGCCCGGCTTCTGGATCGAGGCCACCCGGGCGTTGGCGTCGCGGCAGATGGCGTCGCCGTCGGCGATGGTCTCCTTCTTGCTGGGTCCGCCGCCGCAGGCGGTCAGGCCCAGGGCCAGCACGAGCCCCGCACCGACCAGCGCCGCCCCCTTCGTCCTCCTGCCGAGCATGCCGGGCCCACCCTCCGAGACGCTGCCGCTCGACCCGCCGAGGATGTCTCGTTCCGCCGCCGGAGGGCGGCCAGAGGATGCCGTGTCGGGCCGCCCGATGCAACGACCCGTGGGCGGAGGCCTCCGGCTCAGGCGATGCGGCCCACGAAGCGCTCGAGCTGGCGCAGGTTCCGGCACTCGTGGACGCCGTCGCAGTGGACGGCGTACTCGGAGACGATCGAGTCGCCGGTGTCCCAGTAGGACCGGGGCTCGGGGTTGAGCCACCAGAGGTGCCGGGCCCGCCCGGCGACCTCGGCGAGGGCCCCGGCCTCGGAGGCGTGGTAGTTGTTCCGGGCGTCGCCGAGGACGACCACCGAGGTCCTGGGCGTCAGCTCCGGTCCCCAGCGCTCGGCGAACACCGTGAGGGCGTGGCCGTAGTCCGAGTGGCCCTCGGCCCAGATGACGTCGGCCTCGGTGTTCACCCGCTGGACGGCCTCGGTCAGGTCGTCGGCGCCCTCGAACAGATGGGTGACCTCGTCGATCCCGTCCACGAACACGAAGGAGCGGACCCGGGAGAACTGGCTGGAGATGGCGTGGACGAACTGGAGCGTGAACCTGGCGAAGGCGGCCACCGAGCCCGACACGTCGGCGACCACCACGATCTCGGGCTTGGACGGCCGCCGGTGGCGGAAGCGGGGCTCGGCGGGAACGCCTCCGTAGGACAGCGAGTGGCGGACGGTCGAGCGGAAGTCGAGGGGACCGCGGCGGTGGTGGCGGCGCTGGCGGGCGAGGCGCACGGCCAGCCGCCGGGCGAGGGGCTGGAGGGCCCGGCGCAGTGCCGCCATCTCGTCGCCGGTCGCGTGCATGAACTCGACGTCCTCGGGCAGGGGCCGGCGCAGGGCGCGGGCCACGGCGGCCGGGCCCTGCTCGGCCACCAACCGGCGCCGGACCTCGGACTCGACTGCGTCGCGCAGGCGGTCGCGGTGGGCCCGGAGCTGGTCGGCCCGGAGGCGGAGCTCGAGACCCTCGACGGGCCCACCCTCGCCCTCCTGGGCCGCACCCAGGAGGCGGGCCAGCGCCCCGTCGGCGTCGAGGCGGCGCAGGGCCCGGTTGAGGTGGTAGGCGGGCCCCAAGGCCCGGCCCGGGGCCATGCCCGCGAAGCGGGCCACGGCCAGCCGGGCGAGGGCGGTGACGGCGGCCGGGTCGCCGCCGGCCAGCGCCTTCTCCAGGAGGGCGGCCAGCTCCTCGTCGGGGCCCTCGAAGTCGGCCTGCTCGGCGAGGGCGAGGGCAGAGTCGGGCTCGGGCTCGGGGGCCCGCAGGGAGAACCACACCTCGAAGAGGGTGTCGAAGGCGGGCCGGTGCTCGGCCCGCTTCACGAGCGTGGCCGCCCGCGCCTCCCGGCAGCGCGCCCGGTCGGCCACGTGGGCCTGGCCGACCGCGGCCAGGGCGTCGAGCGACTCGGTGAGCGACACCGGGACGCCGGCGGCCCGGAGCTCGGCGACGAACCCCTCGACGACGTCGAGCATCTCGGGCGCCGCGCCTCTCAGCCGGTGCCCGCTCGCAGCTCGCGCGCCGCCTTGTCGATGTCGGCCCGGTGCTTGAGCAGGACGTGGAGGGTGGCGGTCGCGGTGTCGACGTCGACGGTGCCCACGCCGAGGAGGAGGAGGGTGCGGGCCCAGTCGAGGGTCTCGGACACAGACGGGGGCTTGTGCAGCTCGAGCTGGCGGATGGAACGCACGACCCGGGCGACCTGGTCGGCCAGGCGCTCGTCGATCCCCGGGACCCGGGCCAGCACGATCTCCCGCTCCCGCGCCGGGTCGGGGTAGTCGACGTGGAGGTAGAGGCAGCGGCGCTTGAGGGCCTCGGAGAGGTCGCGGGTGTTGTTGGAGGTCAGGAACACGAGCGGGATCCGAGTGGCCCGCACCGTGCCCAGCTCGGGCACGGAGACCTGCCAGTCGGAGAGCACCTCGAGGAGCAGGGCCTCGGTCTCCACCTCGAGGCGGTCGACCTCGTCCACCAGCAGCACCACGGGCTCGTCGGCGCGGATGGCCTCGAGCAGGGGGCGGGTGAGGAGGAACTCCTCGCTGAAGATGTCGCCCTCCAGCTCGGACCACGTGGGGCCGCCCCCGCC
>DASZOE010000524.1:0-3243 GCA_035550945.1 Acidimicrobiales bacterium | reverse complement strand
CCGTGGTCTCGGGCGGCGCCGTCGTGGGCGGGACAGTGGAGGTGGTCTCCACGGGCGCGGGCTGGGCCACCTCGACCTTCTGACGACCGTCCTGGGAGGCCAGGGCGCTGGCCCCGCTCATCAGCAGGGCCAGGGCGACCGACAGCGCCCCCATCCGCAGTCCCCGTTGCCAGGCGGTCGTCATGTACCCCCCCGCCGTCTCCACGTGCACAGGCTCATCACCCTCCGAGGTGGTTCCCTCGGTGGCCTCGTTCTGGGGCACATCGTGAGCGGGCCCCGTCACGACGAGGTCGTCACTTGGTCACAGGTGAGCAACAGTCCTCACTCGCCAGGGGGCCCGCCACGCCCAGGCTAGCGACGAGCGGGGCAGAAGACGCGAACCCGGCCGCTGGGGGGCTGAACAGGACCGGCTCAGGAGAGCAGGCTGCGCAGCTGGGCGGCCAGCGCGTCGTGCTCGGTCCGCAGGCGCTCGAGCTCGGCGGTGAGGACGGCGACCGTCGATTCCAGGGCGTCCAGGCGCTCGCTCCGCGAGCTGCGGGCCGAGGGGTCGGGCGCCACGGGCGGGGCCACGTCGGCGACCTCGCCGCCGAGGAGATGGGCCCAGCGGGGCTCCTTCTGCCCGGGCGCCCGGCCCAGGCGGGCCACGAGGGGCTCGGGGCGCCCGGCCAGGGCGTCGAGCACCCGCTCGACCTCCTCCTGGTCGGCGAAGCGGTGGAGGCGCTCGGTCCTCGTCCGCAGCTCGGCCGCGGTCTGCGAGCCCCGGAGCATGAGCACGCCCAGCACCGCGAGCTCGGCCTCGGCCAGGGCGAGTGCCTCGTCGAGGACGTGGCGGTACCGGTCGGCCCGGTTCGAGCGGCTGTGGACCACCCGGAGGAGGCCGTCGGCCCGCAGGTTCAGGAGCGCGCTCTCGACGGTGGGCTCGTTCAGGTTGACGACCGGATAGCGGCTGGTGGACTGGTTGCACGCGGCCAGGAGGCCGTTCATGGTGAGCGGGTAGTTCTCGGGGGTGGCCCGCTCCTTCTCGATGAGGCTCCCGAGGACCCGTACCTGGACCGGCGACAGCTCCATGGGTCGAGCCTAGGGCCGGCCGGCGGCGGCCTTGGCCTCGAAGACGATGGCGAGACATCACCGAGCTCGAGCACCGGGAGCACTCCGAGTGGCGGCGCTCCTCTCCGCGGCGGTGCCCGACCTCCACCGGCCGACCGGCGAGAATGGCGGATCGAGCTCTCCGGCGACGAAGTGCGGCGCATGTGGGCGCGGGCGTCCGGTCTGGCCCGCCCGGAGACCGAGGCCCTCGACCCGGCCGCGGTCGTCGCCGCCGCGGCCGGCATCCAGGCCCAGGACCGGCGGGCCGCCCGGCTGTCGGTCTGGACCCGGAGCCGGAGCCTGGACGCCGCCGCCGTCGACGAGGCCCTGTTCCGCGAGCGCTCGGTCGTGCGCACCTGGGCCATGCGGGGCACGCTCCACCTGGTGGCGACCGAGGACGTCCGCTGGCTGCTCGCCCTGCTCGGCCCGGTGTTCGTCGCCGCCAGCCGGCGGCGCTACGCCGAGCTGGGGCTCGACGAGCAGGCGAGCGCCTCCGCGGTCGACGCCATCGCCGCGGCGGTGGCCGCCGACGGGCCCCTCAGCAGCGCCGCCCTGGCCGAGCGGATCCGCGACCGCGGGGTCGACGTGGAGCCCGGCAGCCAGGCCGTCGCCCACCTCGTCCGCCGGGCCGCCCTCGAGGGCGTCGTCTGCTGCGGTCCCGAAGACGGGACGCGCGGGACGTACGTGGGACTGGCGGACTGGATCGGCGACCGTGCCGGCGACGGGCACGCCCGTCCTCCCCTCGGCGGCGACGCCGCCCTGGCCGAGCTCGCCCGCCGCCACCTGGCCGCCTTCGGGCCGGCCCGGCCCGAGGACTTCGCGTCCTGGTCGGGGCTGACCCTCGCCCGGGCCCGGGCCGCCTGGCGCCTCCTCGAGGGCCGGCTGACCGAGGTGGTGGCCGCCGGCCGGCCCGCGTGGGTGCTGGCGGGGATCGACGTGGGCGTCGGTCACGGCGGTCCACCTTCCGTCCGGCTGCTTCCCGCCTTCGACACCTATCTCCTGGGTCACCGGGGCCGGGAGCTCATCGTCGAGGACCGCTTCGCTCGCCGGGTGTGGCCCGGCGGCGGATGGATCCACCCCACGGTGGTGGTCGACGGCAAGGCGGCGGGCACGTGGAAGCTCGGGTCCGGAGGTGGATCGGCGGCGGTCGTCGTCGAGCCCTTCGAGGCTCTGGCAACCGACGCCGCGGCCGCCCTCGACGCCGACATCCACCGCGTCGGCGCCTTCCTGGGGACCTCGTGACCTCCCGGCCGCCTCTCCTGCTGGGCCTCGACCTTGGCAGCAGCCGCATCAAGGCCTTGCTCGTCGACGGCGACGGCCGGGAGGGACGGGTCTCCGCCGTCACCTCGCCGTTCAGGACCACCGGTGACCGGATCGAGGCGGAGGTCGGCGAGCTGCTGGACGCCGTCCGGCGGGTGGTGTCCGACCTCGGCCCCGATCGGGAGCGGGTGGCGGGCGTGGGCGTCGCCGGCCTGGCCGAGAGCGGCGCACCCCTCGACGCCGCGGGCCGGCCGCTGGCGCCGGTGATCGCCTGGCACGACCGGCGGGGCGAGGACGTCGCCCAGACCCTGCGCGACCGGTTCGGGTCCGACCTGGCCCGCAGCATCGGTCAGCAGGTCCGCTACGTCTCCTCGGCGGCCAAGCTCGGCTGGCTCCTCAGGCACGGCGTGTCGGGGGTCGCCCGTTGGCGGGGCGTGCCCGAGCTCTGCCTCCACGCCCTCACCGGGGAGAGCGCCACCGAGTGGTCGCTGGCGGCCCGCACCGGCTGCCTGGACGTCGGGCGGCGGACCTGGCTGCCCGACGCGGCTGCCGTGGCCGGGTTCGACGTCGGCGTCTTCGCCGAAGTCCTGGCCGCGGGCACGGCGATGGGGCGGGTGGGCGCGCCCGCCGCCACCGAGTGGGGGCTGCCGCCCGGCGCCCCGGTGACGCTCGCCGGCCATGACCACCTGGCAGGCGTCATCGGCAGCGGCGCCGACGCCGCCGACCTCGTCAACTCGGTGGGCACGGCGGAGACGGTGGTCGGCCGCTCCCCCACCCTTCCCGACCTCGACCAGGCCCTGGACTCGGGGGTGGCCGTGACCCTCTTCCCGGGCGGCGACGGGTGGGCGGTGCTGGCCAGCGGGGCCCGGGCCGGGCTGGCCGTGAACGACGCCGCCG
>DASZOE010000523.1:0-8567 GCA_035550945.1 Acidimicrobiales bacterium | reverse complement strand
GACGAGGAGATGGTCTATGAGAGCCGGGTGGGGGAGACGTTCGTGCTCGGGGCGTCGACGTGGCGGATCGAGGAGATCACCCGCGACCGGGTGGTCGTCACGCCCGCGCCCGGCGAGCCCGGGAAGATGCCGTTCTGGCACGGCGACGGCGTCGGCCGCCCGGCCGAGCTGGGCCGGGCCATCGGCGCCTTCCTGCGCGAGGTCGACGACTGGCCCGACGACCGCCTGGCCGAGGAGTGCTCGCTCGACCCTCTGGCGCTGCGCAACCTGCGCGCCTACCTGGCCGAGGAGCGGTCGGTCACCGGCGCCCTCCCCACCGACCGTCAGGTGGTCGTCGAGCGCTTCCGCGACGAGCTGGGCGACTGGCGGGTCTGCGTGCTGTCCCCTCTCGGCGGCCGGGTGCACGCCCCGTGGGCTCTGGCCATCGAGGCCAAGATCCGCACCCGGCTCGGGCTCGAGGTGCAGACGATGTGGAGCGACGAGGGCCTGGTGGTGCGCCTGCCCGAGGCCGACGAGTCGCCGCCCGTGGAGTCGGTGCTCCTCGAGCCCGAGGAGGTCGAGGACCTCGTCGTCGGCGAGCTGGCGTCGAGCGCCCTCTTCGCGGCCCGGTTCCGCGAGAACGCGGCCCGGGCCCTGCTCCTGCCCCGCCGCCGCCCGGGGTCCCGCACGCCGCTCTGGCAGCAGCGCCAGCGGGCCGCCGACCTCCTGGCCGTCGCCTCCCGGCACGGCTCCTTCCCGATCCTGCTCGAGACCTACCGGGAGTGCCTCCGCGACGTCTTCGACCTGCCCGCCCTCACCGAGCTCATGACCGCCATCCGGGCCCGCACCGTTCGGGTGGTCTCCGTCGACACCGCCCGGCCCTCCCCCTTCGCCTCCTCGCTGGCCTTCGCCTACGTGGCCAACTTCCTCTACGAGGGCGACGCGCCCGTGGCCGAGCGCCGGGCCCAGGCCCTCACCCTCGACCGGGAGATGCTGGCCGAGCTCCTCGGGGCCGAGGAGCTGCGGGAGCTGATCCACCCCGCCGCCCTCGACGCCCTCGAGGCCGACCTCCAGGCCCTGGACGAGAGGCGGTGGGCGCGCCACGCCGACGAGGCCCACGACCACCTCCGGCGGCTCGGCGACCTCACCCGGGCCGAGCTGGCGGCTCGGTCCGAGGCCGACTTCGCCGACGTGCTGCTGGCCGACCGCCGGGCGGTGGAGGTCAGGGTGGCCGGGGAGCCCCGCCTCATCGCCGCCGAGGACGCCGGCCGCTACCGCGACGGCCTGGGCACCGACGTCCCCCCCGGGCTTCCCGACGCCTTCCTCGAGCCCGTCGAGGATCCCCTGGGGTCGCTCCTGGGCCGGTGGGCCCGAACCCACGGTCCCTTCACCAGCGACGAGCCCGCGGCCCGCTTCGGGCTCCCGGCCGGCGCGGTCGAGGGCCTGCTCGCCCGCCGGGCCGACGCCGGCCTCCTCCTCCGGGGGGAGTTCCGACCCGTCGCCTCCGTGGCCGAACGGGGGGGCAGCCTCGAGCGGGAGTGGTGCGACTCCGAAGTGCTCCGGTCCCTCCGCCAGCGCTCCCTCGCCGCCCTGCGCAGCGAGGTCGAGCCCGTCGACGCCGGCGCCCTCGTCCGCTTCCTCCCCGAGTGGCATGGCGTCACCGTCGACGCCAAGGGGGTCGACCGCCTCTTCGAGGTCGTGGCCCAGCTCCAGGGCGTGGCGGTCCCCGCCTCGGTGCTCGAGCGCGACGTGCTGGCCACGCGCGTGGCCGACTACTCGCCCCGGCTGCTCGACGAGCTCACCGCCGCCGGCGAGGTGGTGTGGGTCGGTGTCGGCCCGCTGGGAACCGACGACGGCAAGGTCATGCTGTTCCTGCGCGACCGGGCGCCGCTCCTGCGGCCCCTGGCCGGCGCCGCCTCCGGCGAGCGCCCGGCGGGTCCCGAGCACGAGCGCCTCCGCGAGATCCTCTCCCGGCGAGGCGCCTGCTTCTTCGCCGAGCTCAGAGGCGGCGACGACAACGAGTCATTGGAGGCGCTGTGGGACCTCGTCTGGGCGGGCGAGGTCACCAACGACTCCTTCGCCCCGGTGCGGGCCCTGGCCGGCCGGGGCCGCGGTCACCACCGGAGGGCGGCCTCCGGCCGGAGCCGGCGCCCGAACGTCGGCTCGCTCACCGCCCTCGGCCCGCCCCGGGCCCGGGGCCGGTGGTCGCTGGTCGAGGCCGACCTCCCCACCGAGGGGGTCAGCCCCACGGCCAGGGCCCACGCCCTCGCCGCCGCTCTCCTCGATCGCCACGGCGTGCTCACCCGGGAGGCGGTGCGGGGGGAGGGTCACCCCGGGGGCTTCGCCGCGGTGTACCCGGTGCTGCGGGCCATGGAGGAGTCCGGCCGGGTCCGGCGGGGCTACTTCGTGGCCGGCATGGGCGGGGCCCAGTTCGCCCTCCCCGGCGCCGTCGACCGCCTCCGCTCCCGTCGCGAGCCGAAGCCGGCCTCGCCCGAGCGGCCCCTCCTCCTCGCCGCCACCGATCCGGCCAACGCCTACGGGCTCGCCGTCCCCTGGCCGGCACCGGGCCCCCGGCGGGTCGCCGGTGCCTACGTGGTCCTCCATGGCGGCGAAGGGGCGCTCTACGTCGAGCGGGGCGCCCGCGCGCTGGTGGCGTTGCGCCCCTATGACGGCACCTGGGAGCACGACGCGGTGGGCGCCCTCGAGGAGTTGGTCGCCAGCGGCCGGCTCCGCCGGGTGGCCGTCGAGCGCTTCGACGACGAGCTCGGCCCCGTCCTCCGCGACGCGGGCTTCGTCCCCTCGCCGCGGGGGCTCGTGCGCTACGGCTGACCTGGAAGGAGCGGGGCACGGCCAGGATGTCACGCGGCCCGGTCAGCGCCGGGAGCGGAGCCGGTCCACGCTGCGGCGGGCGAGCTCGTGCAGATCCGACGGGGTCGGCAGGGTGCGGGCGTGGAACTGGAGGAAGACGAAGCGGTCGCCCACGTCGGCCAGCACGACCCCGGCCTGGACGCGCTGTCCCCCGAGCTCGATGGTGCTCGCCCACCCGACGGCGGGGACCCCGAGATCGTCGAGGGCGAGCACCGTGATGTCGCTGACGCGCTGAGTGTCGCCGGTGTTGGTCCCGGACTCGTAGGGAGGGCAGTCCGGGCGTACGTCCGCCTGGTAGGCCGCCAGCTGGTGCTTCTGGCGCGGGCTCGACGGCAGGACGAGTTGGAGCAGTTGCACACGGTCGGACCGGAACGTGCGGCCGAAGGCACCTTCGAAGGCGATGGCGGGCACGGTGGCGCCGCACGGGCCTCGTGGATCGGGGTTCTCGTAGAAGGGCACGTCCTTCACCTCGGCGGCGACAACGCCCTCGAACCCGGTGATGCCGTGGAGGTCCTGCTCGGTGAGCAGCGCGTCCTGGTCCTCCGGCGCCTCCGAGGCCACCGTGATCCTGGGCGTCCGCGAGGAGCCGCCCTTGCCGCCCTCCCCGCCGCTACACCCCACCAGGCCGAGGAGGACGACGGCGGCGACCACCGCAGTGCCCAGGTGCCGCCGGTTCCGCAGGAGCCCGATCATCAGGACCTCATGCCGGCGGGATCGCCCGCGCCACGTCGGGCGACGGCCGGCGCAGCCCGGCGGCGGTGAGGCCGGCCATGCGCGCGCACGCCCGTTCGGCGAAGCGCACCTGCTCACGCCGGCCGAAGACCCACAGCCCGAGGCGCACCACGGGGTTGCGCACGTGGGCGTGGCGGGAGAAGCGCCGGGCGCGGAACTCGACCTGCCCGGTGTCCAGCCACTTCCAGACCTCGAAGTCCATCTGTCCCATCTCCAGGTGGCCCTGGAGCGTCCGGTAGTTCCACCCCCACACCCGGACGGGGTGGCCCTCGTCGTCGACGAGCCATTCCTGCTCCGGGGTGAACTCGTCCCGGCGCTCGACGTCGAAGTTGACCGCCTTCTCGTGCAGCTCGTCGAGGACCCTCCGGGCGCCGGAGTCCCGTAGCGGGCTGGGCCCACCGGGCTCCTCCGTCTCCCGACCGGCCTCGACGCGGCGTGTCTCGGCGTCGATGCCACCGTCGAGGCGCCCCCCGGCCTGCCCCGCCACCCGCTCGAGCACCGAGGTCCACATGTGGGACTGGACCTCCTTGGCCATGCGGTCCTCGGCGCCCGAGATCTTCGTGAAGCGGGCGAGCTCCCGCGGGGCGACGCGGTTGGCGTCGCCGCTGACGACGGCCATCAGCTCCTCGGGGGACCGCTTGGGGTCGCGTACCGGCGACGTAGCGGCGGTGGAAGAGCGGGCCGACGCCGTCGTCGGGATGCTGCACGTCCTCGGCGTCGGCCTCCGCCGGCAGGTCGGGAGGGCCGTCGTCGGGGAGCGCCCCCGCCGCTCCCGGCGGTGCAGCGGCGTCGTCCGCCACATGTAGTGCCAGGAGGTCAGGCCGATCCCCAAGGGCCACCGCAGGGCGGTGAGAAGGCGGCGGGAGCGCGTCGCGGGGCGGGCCAGGGGAACCTCCAGGGAAGGGTGGCGACGGCCGCGCCAACTCTGTGTACGGTCCCGCGATGCTAACCAGGCGCCTCTACGACGCCGGCCTCCGGGGGTGGCACCTCCACCTGTGCTCCCTCGGCAGCGTGGGCCTGTGCGTCGGGCTCTGGATCCGCGCCAAGACCGTCGACCAAGACGAGCGGGGCAACGCCGAGCGCCGGGCCCTCTTCGTCGGGCTCTGGCCACCGACGTCTGGGTCATCGGCGGCACTCTCCAGGGCTACGACTAGGCGACCCGGGAACTCGGGCGGAGGCGGCGCCGAGCGGCCGTAGCCTTCGGTCCATGCCCGAGGGCGACGTCCTCCACCGCACCGCGGCCACCCTGCAGCGGTGGCTGGCGGGCCGGGGGGTCACGGCGGCGACGACCCGGGCGCCGGGACTGCCGGCCGGGCGGCTGGTCGGCCAGCGGGTGGCGGGCGTGGAGGCCTCGGGCAAGCACCTGCTCGTGCGCTTCGCCTCCGGGGACGTCCTCCACACCCACCTGCGCATGAGCGGCTCGTGGCACGTGTACTCGGAGGGCGAACGGTGGCGCCGGCCGCCGGCCCAGGCCCGGCTCGTCCTCACCTGCGGCGAGCGGCTGGCGGTGTGCTTCAACGCGCCCGTCGTCGAGCTCCTGCTTCCCGAGGGGGAGAAGGTGCACCCCGCCCTGGCCGGGCTCGGCCCCGACATCCTCGCCGAGGATTTCGACGCCGACGCCGCCCGCCGGCGGGCCCGGGACCGGCCCGGCGGGCTGGCCCTGGGCGAGCTCCTCCTCGACCAGCGGGTGGTGGCCGGCGTCGGCAACATCTGGCGCTGCGAGGCCCTGTTCCTCGAGCGCCGCAATCCCTGGACCGCCCAGGAATCGCTCACCGACGCGGAGCTCGACGCCCTCCTCGCCACCGCCCGCCGCCTCATGCAGGCCAGCGCGGCCCGGAACGGGGGACCGCCACTGCGTTCGGGCACGCAGCCGGCGCCCCGATGGGTCTACCGGCGCCACGGGCGCCCCTGCCGGCGCTGCGGGACCCTCGTGGCCGCCCGCCGCCAGGGCGAGCAGGCCCGCACCGCCTACTGGTGCCCGGCGTGCCAGCCCCCGGGCCGAGAACGGGAAGGTGGATCGTGACCGGCGCGCCCCCGCCGTCGGCCGGCGCCGGACCGCCCCGGCCCGAGCCGGCCCGACGCCGGCTGTTCGTGGATCTCTCCCCGCTGCGAGAGTCGCGCGACTACCGGCTGCTCTTCTTCGGGCAGGTGGTGTCCTGGCTGGGCCGCCAGGTGACCGTGGTCGCCGTCCCGTACCAGGTGTACGTGCTGACGGGGTAGTCGTTCGCGGTGGGCCTGGTGGGGCTGGCCAACCTCGGGCCCCTCGTCGCCTTCTCCCTCGCCGGGGGGGCGGCCGCCGACGCCGTCGACCGGCGCAGGCTCCTGCTGGTGACCCAGATCCTGCTCGCCCTGACGAGCGTGGGCCTGGCGGTCAACGCCAGCCTGGACCGCCCCCTGCTGTGGCCCCTGTACGTCCTGAGCTCGCTGGCCGCCGGGCTCCAGGGGGTCGACCTGCCCACCCGCAACGCCATGATGCCGAGGATGGTGGGCCGGGAGCGCATCCCCGCCGCGTCCGCGCTGGGCCAGCTCGTGATGCAGGTGGGGCTGGTGGCGGGGCCGGCCCTGGCCGGGCTGATCATCGCCCGCGTCAGCCTGGCCTCGGCCTACTGGCTCGACGTGGCCACCTTCGGCGTGGCCATCGTGGCCGTGCTGGCCATCCGCCCCCAGCCGCCGGAAGGGGGCGGCACCCGGGCCGGCGTGGCCTCGATCCGGGAGGGCCTGTCCTACCTGCGGGGCCGGCGCCTGCTGGTGGGCACCTTCCTCATCGACATCGACGCCATGGTCTTCGGCATGCCCCGGGCCCTCTTCCCCGCCCTGGGAACCACCCTCTACGGCGGGGGGGCCGTCACCGTCGGGCTCCTCTACGCCGCACCGGGAGCCGGCGCCCTGGTCGGCGCGCTCCTCACCGGCTGGGTCGGGTCCGTCCGTCGTCAGGGGCGGGCCGTCATCTGGGCCGTGCTCGGGTGGGGAGCGGCCATCGCCGTCTTCGGCCTCGTCCCCTGGCTGCCGCTCGGGCTGGCCCTGCTCGCCCTGGCCGGCGCCGCCGACGTCATCTCCGCCGTCTTCCGCAACACCATCCTGCAGGTCACCGTGCCCGACGCCCTCCGGGGACGGCTGTCGAGCGTGCACATCGCCGTGGTCACCGGGGGGCCGGCCCTCGGCGACGCCGAGGCGGGCACGGTCGCCGCCCTCACCTCCCCGACGACGTCGGTGGTGTCGGGCGGGGTGGCGTGCATGGTCGGCGTCGCCCTGCTGCACCGCCTGATACCGGAGCTGGCGGCCTACGACGCCGCCGGGCCTGAAGGAGGGGGGGCCGACGCCTCGTATACTCGTGGGCGGGACGAGCCGGCACCGGGATCGGCCGCGGACGGCCCACAACCCTGAGCCGGGGCGATCGGAAGGGGTGGGAGTGGCTGACGGAGCGATCAAGCGCACGGTTGCGGACGTGATGACGACCGACGTCCTCACCGTGGCGCCTTCGGACACCGTGGCGGCGACTTGCGAGCGCATGCTCGAGCGGGGCGTCGGGTCGGTGGTGGTGGTCGACGGCGAGCGCGCCGTCGGCATCCTCACCGAGCGCGACCTGGTCCGGGTGTCGGCCCAGTGCGCCGATCCCACCTCGGCCACGGTCGCGGAGTGGATGACGCCGTCACCCGACACCATCGCCTCCACCGCCGAGGTCAACGCCGCCTTCGAGAGCCTGCGCGAGCACGGCTACCGGCACTTCCCGGTGGTCGACGACGGCCGTCTGGTCGGCATCGTCTCCCTGCGCGACGTGCTCAAGCTGGCCCCGATCATCAAGGTCGAGGACCCCGCCCTGCCCGAGGCCAAGCGGGGCCTCGAGGGCGTGGTCGTCGCCGAGACCGCGGTGGGCGACGTCCGGGGCCAGGAGGGCTTCTACCACTACCGCGAGTACAACGCCGTGGAGCTGGCCGAGAAGCGGAGCCTCGAGGACGTGTGGCACCTCCTCTACGAGGGCCACCTGCCCGACCGGGCCGAGCGCGAGCGCTTCGTCGAGAACATCCACTCCCTCCGGCAGATCCCCCCCTCGGTCAAGGAGCTGCTGCCCGCCATCGCCCGGGCGGGCGACCACTTCGTGCCCCTCGACGCCCTGCGCACCTCCTACTCGCTCTTCGCCTACGCCCTCGACTTCAAGTCGTGGCTCGACATCGACCTGGACACCCTGCGGGCCGACGCCATGCGCACGAGTGCGGTGATGCCGACGCTCATCATGGCCCTCTACCGGCTGAGCCAGGGCCTCGAGCCCATCGACCCGCACCCCGAGCTGCCGTACGCGGCCAACTACCTGTACATGCTCACGGGCGAGGTCCCCGAGCCGCAGCACGCCCGGGCCATCGAGCAGTACCTCATCTCCACCACCGACCACGGGTTCAACTCGTCCACCTTCACGGCCCGGGTGATCACCTCGACGGGGGCCGATCTGGGCTCGGCCGTGGTCGGCGCCATCGGCGCCCTGTCGGGACCGCTGCACGGCGGTGCGCCCAGCCGGGCCCTCGACATGCTCGACGCCATCGGCAGCCCCGACCGGGCCGACGCCTGGATCCGCGAGCAGGTCTCCCAGGGCAAGCGGATCATGGGCTTCGGCCACCGGGTCTACAAGACCGACGACCCCCGCTCGTTGATGCTGCGGGGCGTGGCCGAGCGCCTGGGCGGCGAGATGGTCGACTTCGCCAAGCAGGTCGAGAAGACCGTGGTCGAGGTCCTGGCCGAGCTCAAGCCCGGGCGCCAGCTCTACGCCAACGTGGAGTTCTACGCCGGCGTGGTCATGGACAAGGTCGGCATCCCCCGGGTCCTCTTCACTCCCACGTTCACCTCGAGCCGGGTGATCGGGTGGACCGCCCACGTGCTCGAGCAGGCCGCCGACAACCGCCTGATCCGCCCCAGCGCCCATTACGACGGGCCGCCGCCGCCCGAGCCCGTTCCCGACCTGGCGTGACCTTCGCCGGCCGGGAGCCGGGGGCGACGAC
>DASZOE010000522.1:0-3917 GCA_035550945.1 Acidimicrobiales bacterium | reverse complement strand
CCCTCCGCCTCGGACTCGTCGGTCGCCTCCTCGACCTGGCCCTCGCTCCCGGCCTCGGCCTCGCCCTCGGGCGGTGCGCCGTCGCCGCCTTCGGCGGGCGGCTGCTCGGGGACCACGGCCAGGCGGGCGCCGACGTCGACGGTCTCGCCCTCGGGTACGAGGATCTCGGCCAGGTAACCGCTCGTCACCGACGGGACCTCGGAGTCGACCTTGTCGGTGGACACCTCGAACAACGTCTCGTCCTGGGCGACGCGGTCGCCCACCTTCTTGAACCACTTGATGATCGTGCCCTCGGTGACGGTCTCGCCGAGCTGCGGCATGGTGATGTCGGCCATCAGCCGTGCAGTCCCCTTCCGGTGAGCGACATGACGGTCTCCCCGAACGTCTCCGACAGGGTCGGGTGGGGGTGGATGTACTGGCTGACCTCGCCGGGGGTGGCCTCCCAGTTCACGGCGAGCCACCCCTCGGCCAGCTGCTCGGTGGCCATGGGCCCGACCATGTGCACGCCGAGCAGCCGTCCCGCCCGTCCGTCGGGCTGGCGCTCGGCGATGACCTTCACCAGCCCGTCGGGCTGACCCACGATCAGGGCCCGGCTGTTGCCCGAGAACCGGTGCTTGGACACGACCACGTCGAGGCCCTGGTCGTGCGCCGCCTCCTCGGAGAGGCCGGCGAAGGCCACCTCGGGGAAGCAATAGATGCACCAGGGCACCTTGTCGTAGTCGACCGGGACGGCCGTCTCCCCGAGCATGTCCTTGACGGCGACGATGGCCTCGGCGAACCCCACGTGGGCGAGCTGGGGGGTGCTCACGAGGTCGCCCACGGCGTAGACGCGGTCCTCGCCGGTGCGCATGTGGGAGTCGACCACCACGTAGCCCCGGTCGTCGACCTCGACGGCGGTGCCCTCCAGCCCGAGGGTCTCCGAGAGCGGGCGCCGGCCCACGGACATCACGACCATCTCGACGGTGACCGTCTCGCCGTCGCCGAAGCTGACCGTGGTGCGGTCGCCGTCGGGCTCGTGGGAGTGCACCGCGGTGTCGGTGCGGACGTCGATTCCCCGCTTCTCGAATGAGCGCACGACCACGGAGACCACGTCGCGGTCGCAGCCCGGCAGCAGCTTGGGCAGGGCCTCCAGCACGGTCACCCGGACGCCCAGGTCGCTCATCATCGAGGCGAACTCGCACCCGATGGCGCCGCCGCCGACGACCGCCGCCGACTCGGGCAGGCGCTCGAGGTCGAGCACCTCGTCGGAGGTGAGGACATAGCGGCCGTCGACCTCGAAGCCCGGCAGCGTCCGGGGCACCGAGCCGCTGGCCAGGACCACGTGCGTGCCGACCAGCTCGCTGCCGTCGTCGACCGTGACCGTCCGGTTGGCGCCGAGGCGGCCCGTCCCCGTGAAGGTGGTGATGCGCCGCTTGCGCATCAGGCCCTGGAGGCCGTTCCACAGCTGGGCGACGACCTTCTGCTTGCGGGCCTGGGCGGTGGCGAAGTCCACCCCTGGGCTGTCGGCCAGGACGCCGAACTCACCGGCCTCGGCGACGGTGCGGAAGACGGTGGCCGTCTCGAGGAACTGCTTGGCCGGGATGCACCCTCGGTGCAGGCACGTCCCGCCCACCCTCTCCCGCTCCACCACGGCGACGGACAGGTCGGCGGCCGCGCCGTACAGGGCCGCGGCGTAACCGCCGGGGCCGCCGCCGATCACGACGAGGTCGAACTCCTGAGCCACGATTGCAGCCTACCGATGCCCCGCGGCTACTCCGGTAGGCGTCACCGGGTGGCCATGGTGGCCTGGAGGGCGAAGGCCACGAGGATGGCCAGGCCGCACAGGAGGGCGGCCAGGATCAGCTTGCGGGTACTCAGGGTTTGTCCCGGGGGAGGGGCTTGCGACCGGGGAAGCCCTCTTCGGGCAGGTGCCACCAGGTCAGCTCGGGCTCGCCGAGGCGCCAGCACAGGAGGTACACCACGCCGTCGGCGCCGCGAGCGTGGAAGTCGGTGAGGCCGGTGCTGGCGTCGCGCAGGATGATGTCGCCGGCGAGGAGCTCCTCGTAGGCCTCCTGGGCGTCGACCATCGGTGAGCGGTCGCCGTTCGGCGACGGCGCCGCCCCCGTGCGGGCCTCGGCCGCGTGGTGGATCGTCTCCACGAGCTCCCGGAGCCGGGGCAGGTAGGCCCGGGCCTCCTCGACCGTCCAGTACCGCACGGGGTCCACCGTAGATCTGCTCCGGCGCCGCCGCTCCCGTCCCCCAAAGTCCCCGCTACGCTGGTGGACGACGCAGGGGAGCTCGGAGCGCCGGGCTGAGAGGCGAGCACGACCGGCTCGCGACCCTTTCTTCTACCGGCCTGGTAATGCAGGCGAAGGGAGCGCACTGTGGCCGACGAGCTGGTCATCGCCGGACGGGAGTTCCGTTCCCGTCTGTTCCTGGGCACGGGCAAGTTCCCCTCCAACCGGGCGCTGGCCACGGCCATCGAGGCGTCGGGCACGGAGATGGTCACCGTCGCCCTGCGGCGGGTGGACCCCAGCGCCGAGGAGGACATCCTCGACGCCATCCCCACCGGCGACGGCGCGCCGCTGCTGCTCACCAACACCAGCGGGGCGGAGGACGCCGACGAGGCCGTCCGTCTGGCCCGGCTTGCTCGGGCCGCGGGGCTTCCGCCCTGGATCAAGCTCGAGGTCACGCCCGACCCCCGGTACCTCTTGCCCGACCCGGTGGAGACCCTGAAGGCGGCCGAGACCCTGTGTGCCGACGGCTTCGTCGTGCTGCCCTACGTCAACGCCGATCCCGTGCTGTGCAAGCGCCTGGAGGAGGTGGGCTGCGCCACGGTCATGCCCCTCGGCTCGTGGATCGGGTCGAACCAGGGACTGCGCACCCGGGCCGCCCTGGAGATCATCGTCGAGCAGTCCCTGATCCCCGTCGTCGTCGACGCCGGCATCGGCGCCCCGTCCCAGGCCGCCGAGGCCATGGAGCTGGGGGCCGACGCCGTCCTCGTCAACACCGCCATCGGCACCGCCGGCGACCCGGGCGCCATGGCCGCCGCCTTCCGCCTAGCCGTGCACGCGGGCCGGCGAGGCTTCCTCGCCGGCCTTCCCGGCCCGTCGCCGGCGGCCGCGGCCTCCTCGCCGCTCACCGGCTTCCTCTCGTAGGCCGTCGATGACCGCCGTCCCCGTCGTGTTGGAGTCCCGGCCCGACGGCGTCCCGCCCGAGTCGGCGGCCGCCGCCGTCCTCGCCTTCGGCGACGCCCACGTTCCCCGGCTCCTCGCCAAGGCCCACCGGGCCACGCCGGCCGACGTCGACAGGGCCCTCGCGGGATCGCGGCCGACGCTCGACGACCTGGCCGCCCTCCTCTCGCCCGCGGCCAGCGCCCGCCTGGAGGAGCTGGCCGCCGCCGCCCACCGCCTCACTGTGCGGCGCTTCGGACGGGTCGTCCGGCTCTTCGCCCCCTTGTACCTCTCGAACGAGTGCGCGTCGACGTGCACGTACTGCGGCTTCTCGGCCGGCAACGACATCGCCCGCCGCACGCTCTCGCCCGAGGACGCCGCGGCCGAGGCCCGCGCCCTGCGGGAGCGCGGCTTCCGCCACGTCCTGCTCGTGTCGGGCGAGCAGGCCCGCATCGTCTCCAAGGACTACCTCGAGCAGTGCGTGGCGGCGGTGGCGGCCGAGGTCCCCTCCGTCTCCGTCGAGGTCCAGGTGTGGGACACCACGACCTACCGCCGGCTGGTCGGCGCGGGGTGCGAGGGCCTCCTCGTCTACCAGGAGACCTACGACCGGGAGACGTACGCCGCTACCCACCTCAAGGGCAAGAAGCGCAACTACGAGTGGCGCCTGGCCGCCCCCGACCGAGGGGCGGCCGCCGGCATGCGCCACTTGGGCGTCGGCGCCCTGCTCGGCCTGCACGATGACTGGCGGGCCGACGTGCTCACCGT
>DASZOE010000521.1:0-2113 GCA_035550945.1 Acidimicrobiales bacterium | reverse complement strand
CTTCCCGGCCTACGTCTTCTACTTCCCCGCCCCGGCCCTGCTGCTCGCCCTCCTCAGCTTCGTGATCCCCTACGGGATCGCCTTCAAGCTCGTGACCGTGCTCGGGATCCTCAGCCTGCCCGTGTCGGCGTGGGCCTTCGGGCGGCTCTCGGGCATGCGCTTCCCGGGGCCGGCGATGTTGGCGGTGATGACGGTCCCCTTCCTCTTCTATTCGGGCTTCGCCCAGGAGGGAGGGAGCTGGAGCTACACGATCTACGGGGGGAACATCGCCTCCACCCTGGCCGGCGAGTTCTCCTTCTCCATCAGCCTCTCCCTCGCCCTGCTCTTCCTCGGGGTGCTGGCCCGCGGCCTCGACACCGGCCGCCACCAGGCCCTGGCCGCGGTGCTCCTCACCCTCACCGGGCTGTGCCACATCCTGCCGACGATCTTCGCCCTCGTCGGTGCCGGGGTGATCCTCCTCCTGCGCCCCGGCGTGGCCCGGCTGAAGTTCACGGTCACGGTGCTGGCGGTCGGAGGGCTGCTGGCGGCCTTCTGGGTGCTGCCCTTCTACATGCGGCTCCCGTACACCAACAACATGGGCTGGGAGAAGCTCACCCAGTACCAGAAGAACCTCTTCCCGTCGAACCTCCGCTGGATCCTGGCCCTCGCCGCCGCCGGGGCCGTCGGCTCGCTGTTCCTCCGCCGCCGCACGGGGGCGGTGCTGGTCGGGCTGGCCGCCATCTCGGGCGCCGTCTTCGTGCTCGCCCCCCCGGGCCGCCTGTGGAACGCCCGGGCCCTTCCCTTCTGGTACCTGTGCGTCTTCCTGCTCGCCGGCGTGGCCCTGGCCGAGGCCGCCGGCCTCCTGGCCCGGCTCTTCGCCGACGATCCCGATCGCCCCGACCGCCGCATCGAGCTGGCCGGGCCGGCCGTGGCCGCCCGCGCCGCCTGGATCTACGTGGGCTCGCCGCTCGGCGTGCTGCCGAGCTGGGCGCCCACGGTCTCCAGCTCGGCGTCGGCCTTCATCCCCTCCTGGGCCGAGTGGAACTACAGCGGCTACGAGGGCAAGACCAAGTACCCCGAGTACAAGGGCGTCATCGACATGATGGAGCGGGTCGGGCGCACCAACGGCTGCGGCCGCGCCCACTGGGAGTACGAGTCCGGCCTCAACGACTTCGGCACGCCCATGGCCCTCATGCTCCTGCCCTACTGGACGGACCAGTGCATCGGGTCCATGGAGGGGCTCTACTTCGAGTCCTCTCCCACCGTGCCCTACCACTTCCTGAGCGCCGCCAAGCTCTCGAAGGCGCCCTCCAACCCCCAGCGCGACCTCCCCTACCGCAGCCTCGACGTCGACGCCGGCGTACGCGACCTGCAGCTGCTGGGGGCGCGCTACTACCTGGCCTTCTCGCCCGAGGCCCTGGCCCAGGCCCGGTCGAACCCGGCCCTGCGGCCGATCGCCCAGAGCGGCAGGTGGCAGGTGTTCGAGGTGGCAGGGTCCGAGCTGGTGACGCCGCTCTCCTACAAGCCCGTCGTGCTGCAAGGGGCGGACAAGGGTCACGAAGGGTGGATGGAGCTCGGTGTCAACTGGTTCAGCGACCCCGGACGGCGCGACGTCCCCTTCGCGGCCTCGGGCCCGAAGGACTGGCCCCGTGCCACCGTCACCGAGGTGAAGAGCGCCACCGGGAGGGTCGGGTCCCATGTCGCCGTCGGGGCCACGCCCCTCGAGACCGTGACCCCGGCCCAGGTCCGCAACATCCGGGAGAGCGACGACCGCATCTCCTTCGACGTCGACCGGGTCGGCTCGCCGGTGCTGGTCAAGGCCTCGTACTTCCCCAACTGGAAGGCCTCGGGCGCCAAGGGCCCCTGGCGGGTGACGCCCAACCTCATGGTCGTGGTCCCCACGTCGCGCCACGTGACGCTGCACTACGGCTACACGCCGGTCGACATCGCCGGCTGGCTCCTCACCATCACCGGGGTGAGCCTGGTCGCGTTCTTGGCCGGTCGCCGTCGAGTCGACTTCGGCGACGAGCCCGACGAGGAGCCACGGGCCCCGGCGGAGGACGAGGCCCCGGACGAGCCGGCGCCCGAGCGTCTCGACCCGCTGGCCGCCCCCTTCTCGCGATCACCTGTCGGC
>DASZOE010000520.1:0-2953 GCA_035550945.1 Acidimicrobiales bacterium | reverse complement strand
GCCCGGGGATGGTCGCGGCCACGTGGCTGGAGGGGACCTACAGCGAGGTCTACCCGAGCGTCAGCCGGGACGCGGAGGGCATGGCCCGGCTCTTCCGCCAGTTCTCCTTCCCGGGAGGGATCCCGAGCCACGCCGCGCCGGAGACACCCGGGTCCATCCACGAGGGCGGAGAGCTGGGCTACTCGCTGGCGCACGCCTACGGAGCGGCCTTCGACAACCCCGACCTGGTGGTCGCCTGCGTGATCGGGGACGGTGAGGCGGAGACCGGGGCCCTGGCCGCGAGCTGGCACTCCAACAAGTTCCTCGATCCGGTGGGCGACGGCGCCGTCCTGCCCATCCTCCACCTCAACGGCTACAAGATCGCCAACCCCACCGTGCTCGACCGCATCGGGCGCGACGAGCTGCGGAATCTCCTCGAGGGCTACGGTCACGCCCCCCGGTTCGTCGAGGGCGACGACCCGCAGGCCGTGCACCAGCTGCTGGCCTCGGCCCTCGACGACGTCCTCGACGAGATCGCCACCATCCAGCGTGAGGCGCGGGACGGAGGCCGCACCCTCCGCCCCCGCTGGCCGATGATCGTGCTCGCCACGCCCAAGGGCTGGACGGGGCCCAAGGAGGTCGACGGCCTGCCCGTGGAGGGCACCTGGCGGTCCCACCAGGTGCCGCTGGCCGGGGTGAGGGCCAACCCCGACCACCTCGCCGCCCTCGAGGCCTGGATGCGCAGCTACCGGCCCGACGAGCTGTTCGACGACCGGGGCCGCCCGGTCCCCCTCGTCGCTGCCCAGGCGCCCGCCGGCGGGCGGCGCATGGGCGCCAACCCGCACGCCAACGGGGGCCTGCTCCTGCGCGACCTCACGCTGCCCGACTTCCGCGACTACGCCGTCGCTCCCGCCTCACCCGGCTCGGTGGTGGCCGAGCCCACCCGCGTGCTCGGCGGCTACCTGCGCGACGTCACCGCCGCCAACGCGACGACGCGCAACTTCCGGCTCTTCGGCCCCGACGAGACGGAGTCCAACCGCCTGAGCGCGGTCCTCGACGTCACCGAGAAGGTGTGGCAGGGGGAGGTCCGGCCCACCGACGTGCACCTCGACCGTCGGGGCCGGGTGATGGAGATCCTCTCGGAGCACACCTGCCAGGGGTGGCTCGAGGGCTACCTCCTCACCGGCCGCCACGGGCTGTTCTCCTGCTACGAGGCGTTCATCCACATCGTCGACTCGATGTTCAACCAGCACGCCAAGTGGCTCAAGGTCACGCGGGACCTCGAATGGCGGCGTCCGGTGGCCTCGCTGACGTACCTGCTGACCTCCCACGTGTGGCGCCAGGACCACAACGGCTTCTCCCACCAGGACCCCGGTTTCATCGACCACGTCGTGAACAAGAAGGCCGAGGTCATCCGGGTGTACCTCCCGCCCGACACGAACACGCTCCTGTCGGTGGCGAACCACTGCCTCCGGAGCCGGAACTACGTGAACGTGGTGGTCGCGGGCAAGCAGGCGGGGCCCAGCTGGTTGGGCATCGACGACGCAGTGCTGCACTGCACCCGGGGCCTCGGGATCTGGGATTGGGCGTCGAGCGACGACGACGGCGATCCCGACGTGGTGATGGCCTGCGCCGGCGACATCCCGACGCTCGAGACGCTGGCGGCCGTCGACATACTGCGCACCTCCCTGCCCGAGCTCAAGGTCCGGGTGATCAACGTGGTCGACCTCATGCGCCTCCAGCCCGAGACCGAGCACCCCCACGGGCTCTCGGACCGCGACTTCGACACCCTGTTCACCGCCGACCGCCCGGTGATCTTCGCCTACCACGGCTACCCGTGGCTGATCCACCGCCTCACCTACCGGCGGACCGTCCACCCCCACATCCACGTGCGGGGCTACAAGGAGGAGGGCACCACCACCACCCCCTTCGACATGGTGATGATGAACGACCTCGACCGCTTCCACCTGGTCATGGACGTCATCGACCGCGTCCCCGGCCTCGGGTCGCGCGCCGCCCAGCTCCACCAGGAGATGCTGGACAAGCGCACGTTGCAGCGGGCGTGGACCCGGCAGTACGGCGAGGACCTCCCCGAGGTGCGCGACTGGACCTGGCCCGGCTGAGTGCGCGTCCTCGTCGTCAATGCCGGGTCGAGCACGCTGAAGCTCGCCCTGGCCGGCCCCGACGCCTCGGTGGCCGCCGCCACCGAGGCGGAGGCGGACGGGGCGTCGTTCGGGGACGTGATCGGCGACTTCCTGAAGGGGCTCGGGGGAGTCGACGCCGTCGGTCACAGGGTGGTGCACGGGGGGAATCGCTTCGCCGGCCCGGTCGTGGTCGACGAGGCCGCTCTGGCGGCGATGGAGGCACTCGCACCTCTCGCCCCCCTCCACCAGCCGCAGGCCGTCGCCGGGGTGCGGGCCGTGGCCCAGCTGCTCCCCGGCATCCCCTCGGTGGCGTGCTTCGACACCGCGTTCCACGCCACGCTGCCGCCGGCGGCCGCCACCTACGCCCTGCCCCGGAGCTGGCGGGAGCGCTGGGGCCTGCGCCGCTTCGGCTTCCACGGCTTGTCCCACGCGTGGGCCGTCGCCCGCGCCGCCGAGCTGGTCGGGCGGACCGGCGACGCCCACCTGCGCGTGGTCAGCTGCCACCTGGGGGCGGGCTCGTCGCTCTGCGCTGCGGTCGGCGGGCGGTCGGTCGACACGACCATGGGCTTCACCCCCACCGAGGGCCTGGTGATGGCCACCCGCTCGGGCTCGGTCGATCCCGGGCTGGTCGCGTGGCTCGTCACCGACGGTGGCCTCGACCCGGGCCTGCTCGCCGAAGGCCTGGTCCACGAGTCGGGGCTCGCCGGCCTGGCCGGTGGAGCCGGGGACATGCGCGACGTCGTGGCCCGGGCCGAGCGGGGCGACGCCACCGCCGGGCTGGCCCGGGACGTGTGGCTGCACCGCCTGCGCCGGGAGGCCGCGGCCATGGC
>DASZOE010000519.1:0-3300 GCA_035550945.1 Acidimicrobiales bacterium | reverse complement strand
GCGTAGGCGCGGGCCACCGACTGCAGGAAGACGAGCCCCGCCATGGCGTCGCCGGCCGCATGGTGCAGGTTCAGCACGAGCGTGTCGCCGTCGGGACGGCGGACGAGGCGGAGGCGGAGCGGCGGTGAGGCCTGGAGCGGGACGGCGCGGCTCACGAGCTCTTCTCGGACCGCGGCGATCGCGTCGTCGTCCCGGCAGTGCACGACGTCGAACGGGTCGCGCTCGGGCGCCGGCGTCACCTCCCACTCGTACCGGCGGCGCGGCCCGGAGCCCGTCACCATCCGGGCTCGCGCTCGGGGGTGGCGGTCGAAGGCGACGTCGACCGCCGTGCGCAGACGCGCCTCGTCGAGCGAGCCGTCGAGCTCCAGCTCCAGGTGGACGCTCCACGGCTCCACCGGCGAGTCCAGGTGGACGATGCCCTCGGCCACGGCATCCACGGGCTCCCGGTAGGGCCGCCCCCGGGGCGGAGGGGTGGGCTTGCCGAGGACGAAGAGGATGAAGGCGTCGACGGCCCGGTACCACAGGGCCCGCCCGGTGGCGCCGACGACGACCAGGGCGACCGCCCGCCTGAGGAGGCGAACCGCTCCGGCCCCCGTCTCAGGCCGCCGCGGCTTCATGGTGTTCCTCCGCGGGGACGAGCACGACCCGGCCGACGGCGTCGCCGGTGGTCAGGCTGTCGAGCGTCGCCGTCAGGTCTTCGAGGTCGAACCGGGTCGTCGGGAGGGCGAGGTCTCCGGCGCCGAGGAGCCCGAGGGCCCGTGCCGCCGCGCTCCGTGCCCGGGCGGGATGGCGGAAGAGGTTGAGCGGCAGCAGCGAGACGTCGAGCTCCATGAGGGTGGGGAGATCCAGGGTCACCGTCCTCCCCGCGGTGTAGCCGACGAGCACGACCCGGCCGCCGGGTGACACGGCCCGGAGGAGCTCGGCCAGATCGGATCCACCGACCGTGTCGATCAGCACGTCGATGCCGCCGGCCTCGTCCCTGAGCTGCTCGACGACGAGTGGCCCCCGTCCCACGACGACCGTCGCGCCCGCCGGGACCGAACCCGCCTTGCCGGCGCGGCTCACGATCCCGTACACGGCCGCGGCCCCGGCCCGTCGGGCCAGTTGGACGGCGACGCTGCCGACCGCGCCCGCCGCGCCCGTCACCGCCACGCGCTCGCCGGGATGGAGGCGTCCGACGTCCTCGAGCGCCGTGACCGCGGCGGCGGCGGGGACGACGAAGCCGGCGGCCACCGCGGCGTCGACGCCGGGCGGGATCGGCTGGAGGGCGTCGTCGGGCACGGTGACGACCTCGGCCCAGGTCCCGTCCCGACGGAGGCCAAGCCCGCCTCCTCCGATGCGCACCTCGGTCCCGGGCTCGTAGGTGTCCGAGGCCACCACCCGACCGGCGCCGTCGGTGCCCGGCACGTACGGCAGCCGAGGACCCGGCTCGTGCTCACCGCGGGCGACGCTCAGGTCGAAGTGGCTGACGGCGGCGGCCGAGACGCGCACGATGCTCTCGCCGGGGCCGGCAATGGGCTCGGGGACCTCCTCGAGGCGAGGGGCCGACCCCCAGCGGTGCAGACGGGCGGCGCGCATCAGACGTGCCGGGACGAGCGCCGGCCCGGGCTCCGAGGAAACGCCGTGGCCAGCCGGGCGAGGGCCAGAGCGCCGACGAGGAGGCCGAAGTCCCGGAGGGCGATGTCGTAGTACTCCGCCTGCAGGAGCAGGTTCACGATGATGGCGCCCAGCCAGGCGGCCACGAGGTAGCCACCGAACCGGGGCCGCAGGGCGACCGTCACGCCGGCGAGCACCTCGATGGCGCCGACGACGTACATCAGCTCGTGCGCCGTCCCCGGGAGCGCGTCGACGATCTCCGGTGCGAGGTACCGGTCCCAGTCGACGAGCCAGTGGACGAACTTGTCGGCGCCGAAGAGCACGGGCGCGACGGTGAAGACGGTGCGCAGGAGCAGGAACGCCTGGTACGCCGGAGAGCGAACGTCCGCCGTCTCGAGGGACGACACGCCGTCGGTCCGGTCAGGGGTGAGAAGGGCCATCTCCATCTCCTCTTGTAGAAGGTATCGAGTCCTACTTTAGAGCGTCGGCGCTCTAACGGCAACTAGAACTCGTGATAGAGATGAAGGGCCGGTCAGCGGCGGGCGCTCACCAGGCGGAAGGCGACGGCAGTGACGGTGCCGAAGACCAGGTGGGCGCTCAGGTCCTTGGCCAGGGTGGCGGCGTCGTACTCCCAGATGGGCTTGTAGATCTTGGCCAGGGGCAGGACCACGTAGCCCTGGCCCCAGGCCACGACCCCGAGCACCGGGCCCGAGGCCATGGGCGGGGCGGCGGCGGACCGGGCCACCAGCCCGTACAGCGACCCCCACATGAGGCCGTAGCCCCAGTGCACCACGTTGTTGGTGGGCCCCGCCCAGCTGTCGGGCGGCTCGCACGGCAGCAACCTCTGGAGGACCCGGCGGCCCACCTGGGCAGGGGCGCCCGCCTCGTCCCAGGTGAGGGTGCGGGACGAGAACTCCCAGTCGGCGAAGCCGCCCTCCCCGCCGCCCCGCCGGTAGCGGGCGTACCAGACGAGGTCCATGGCCAGCGTGCCTGCCGCACCGGCGACCGCTCCTCCCACCACGGCCCCGAGCGGCGTGCGGCGTCTGCGGCTCACGGCCGCAGGCTATGCGGGCGCGGCTGCCGACCTCACCTCTCCGGCCACGGGCCGTAGCCCTGGACGGCGGCGGCGATGACCAGGCCGAGGACGACCCGGCCGTCCCGAGCCGTTGACCGACTCCTGAGCGACGGCCCCGGCTACGGGCTCGACCAGCGTTCGACCAGCTCGCCCAGGGGGTTGGCTCGGCGCCGGAGCCCCCGTCGCCGGGCGGCGGCCGCCTGCGGGTGCACGACGACCCGGTTCACCGCGTCACACGTGCGGTCGACCACCCGGGCCACGCCGGCGGGGACGCCGCTCACGGCGAGGGCGAGCCCGTGGCCGGCGTCGTCGAGGTCCCAACGCGACTCGGGGAACCGGCGCCGCAGGACGACGCCCAGGTACACCGCCACGTTCTCGGCCAGCAGGCGGCTGGCCTCCGACAGGTGGGCGGCGCCGCGGCAGAGACCCGAGGAGAGCCGGTTGGAGGACGTCCGCTCCTTCGTGCGGGCCCTGGGCGGCCCGGCCAGGAAGCTGGACGGCTCGGTGCGCTCGCTCGGCCCTCTGTGGGAGTGGATGGCCGACGCGGTGCCCCGGTTGCAGGAGACGGGCCCGGACGGTCCCCTGCCGGCCCCCTCGGGTCTCTGCCGCGGCGCCGCCCACCTGTCGGA